>JAPPKQ010000096.1:4178-13222 GCA_028819945.1 bacterium
GTCCTTTGTGGGGGGGGGGGGGGGGGGGGGGGGCGCCCGCCCCCCCCCCCCCCCCCCCCGGCCCGCGGGCGGGGCCCCGCCCCCCCCCCCCCCCCCCCCCCCGCCCCCCCCCCCCCCCCCCCCCGCGGCCGCTGCCCGGTGGCCTCCGCCACGGCGTCACGGAATCCGGCGAGCCGGGGCTCGAGGGCCAGCGCGGCGGCCTCGAGGTCGTTGCCGGCCACCCCGGCGGGGCCCCCGAGTTCGTCCCAGGCCCGGTACACGGCCGCGGTCGAGCAGGCGAACGGGGGGGTGCAGAGCGTGAAGGTGCGCCGTTCGAACGGCAGAGGCTCGATGATCTCCCCGATGCCGGCGACCCGCGCCCGGCCTCCCCGCAGGCAGAACGCCACATCCGCACCCAACTGTGCGGCGCGGTGCTCGTCGTCGAAGCCCGCCCAGCGCAGGATCGCCGCCGCGTCCGCTGAACCGCCGCCGAGCCCCGCGCCGGCCGGGATCGACTTGTGCAGCGTCACCCGGGCACGGCGACCGGCGAGGTCCAGAGCCCGCGCCACCAGGTTGTCGCCGCCGCTGGGCACGTACCCCGCTCCCGGAGATCCCTCGGGGTCCGCAGTGATCCCCGCGCCGGCATCCACCACGGCCAGACCGTCGCCGGGCTCGACGATCAGACGGTCCGCCAGGTCGAGCGTCACCATCTCCGCCTCGAGCAGGTGGTAGCCGTCGGGGCGCAACCCCGTGATGCGCAGGGACAGCGTGAGCTTCGCCGGCGCGGTCAGTTCCACCGCGCTCATGATGCGATCCCGGACGCACCGTCGACACCGGCCGGCGGGGTGGCTGATCCGGCGGCGGCCGCCGCCAGACGCGACCAGTCGGCGACGCCCAGCTCCCCGGGCCGGGCCGCGGGATCCACACCGGCCTCGGCGAAGTCGCCGGGTGTCACGACGCCCCGCAGCGACGACCGCAGCATCTTGCGGCGCTGACCGAACGCCCGGCGCGCCAGGCGGTATAGATCGTCGATGTTCCCCGCAGCCGGCTCGGGGAGGCGGTCGATGGCCAGCAGGGCCGAGGAGACCCGCGGGCGAGGCCAGAACACCGTCGGCGGGACCCGCCCGAGAATCTCGGCGCGGGCCCGGCACGCAACCTTCAGCGACGGGAGCCCGTAGGCACTCTGGCCGGGCCTCGCCACCAGACGTTCCGCCACCTCGTCCTGAACCATGACCAGCATGGCGGTGACCTGTGGCAGCCGGTCCAAGGTGTCCAGCAGCAGGGGCACAGCGATGTTGTAGGGCAGGTTGGCGACGAGCCTCCAGCACTCACCGTCGGCCAGGCGCGGCGCCCAGGACTCCACCTCGGTGGCATCGGCCTGCAGGACCTCGACGGACCGCTCGGCGCACACCTCGGTGAGAGCGCGGAGCAGACGACCGTCGATCTCGATGGCCAGCACGGCGGCGCCGGCGTCGGCCAGGGCGACGGTCAGCGCACCGCATCCGGCGCCGATCTCCACGATCCGCTCGCCGGGCGTCACGCCCGCCAGGCGCACGATCCGCATCACCGTGTTCGGATCGACGACGAAGTGCTGTCCCAGCGAGCGGCGTGGCCGGATCTCGTGGCGGCGCAGCAGATCGGCCACCGCGGCGGCCCCGAGCGTCACCGTGGCGCCCCGCTCAGGCGCCGGGGCGCAGGTAGCGTCCGCACACGGGCCACGGCTGGTCGCCGCGCTCCTCCCAGAGCCTGTAGGCCATGCGAGTCTGGTCCTGCGGTGTTGCATCCCACGGCACCACGCCCAGCAACCGCGGGTAGTTTTGGCCGGCCACGGAATCCCAGGTCGGCTGATCGAATTGGTAGGCCCCGTAGTACGGCCCGGCGCGGCTGAAGGCTCGGTAGTTGCCGCTGGACTCGCACATGCGCAGTGCCTCCCACTGTTCCTCGGTCGGGAACCCCGGAACGTCAGGCGGGATCGCCGGCTGCACGGCCGGGTCGATGTCCAGCGCCGCGAGGTCGGCAGCAGAGGTCGTGGCGGTGACATCCGTCTCGCCGGATTCCTCCGCCTCGGCGCCAGGAGGCGGGGCCGGGAGGGCCTCGTCATCGCCCGGCGCCGGTTCGGCGGGCGCGCCCTCGACCAGCTCGTCGTCGGTCGTCGCCACGTCGGCGGGCTCGCCGGGGTCCGCGGCGGGCGGCGGGGAGGCTCCGCCGTCGCCGGTCACGGTTGCGGCGACATCGGTGGGAGGATCGCCGGTGAAGACATGACTGCAGGCGGGCCAGCGCTCATGGCCCGACTCGATCCAGAGGTAGTACGCCATGCGGTCCTGGTCCTCCGGCGCCGCCTCCGACGGCAGGACACCCAGCAGGTGGCTGTAGCGCTGCTCCGCCAGCCGGTCCCATGTCGCCACGGTGAACTGGTAGGCCCCGAAGTACTGACCCGAGGGGTGGACGAACCCGTAGTCGCCCTGCGACTGGCACTGCCGGAGCGCCTCCCAGACCTCGGGCGCCGGGAAGGTCCGTGCTCCCGACGTGTCGCGCTGAACGGGCGGCTGCGGCGAGGGGCCAGGCTGCGGCACCGGGGGCGTCGCAGGCCGCGGCGGGACCTCCGGGGGCGCGGCAGCGGCGGAGTCGCCGGCCGCCGGCCTGGGCCCCGCGGCGGCGGAGGGCTCCGCGGCCGCCGAGGTACCGGGTGCGGGGGGCGCATCGGCGGGCTCGGTGGCATCCGAGCCACATGCGGCACTGAGCACCACCGCAGCCACCACCGCAGCCGCAATGCGAGCGCTCACCAGCGGCGACCGGCGGCGTTCTGGGATCACCGTGGTACGCCCGGCCATCTCCGTCCCCCGCCCTCGGCGAGTGCTGTCGGTCGTCTCAGGCACAGCAGGCTAGGACGGATCGACGTCGGCGACGAAGTGGCTCAAGCGCTCTCGAGGCTCTCCAGGCCGAACACCCGGCGGGCGTTGGCGGTGGTGATCGCCGCCACCTCCTGCGGTGTACTGCCTCGCACCGCGGCCAGCGCCGCGCCAACGAGGGGCACGTTGGCAGGGCTGTTGGGCCTTCCCCGCAGCGGTACGGGCGCCAGCAACGGGGCATCGGTCTCCACCAGCAGCCGGTCGGCGGGACAGTGTTCCGCCGCCTCGTGCACCTCGCGCGCCTTGGGGAACGACACGATGCCGCTGAAGGAGAGGTAGGCCCCCGCCTCCAGCGCTCGCTCGGCCTCGAGCACCCCGCCGGTGAAGCAGTGCAGGATCGTTCGCTCCGGGACTCCCTCACTCGCCAGGATGGCGAACGTGTCGTCCCAGGCCGAGCGGCTGTGCACCACGAGCGTCAGGCCCGTCTCGTGCGCCAGCCCGATCTGGGCGGCGAAGACCCGCCGCTGCTCCGGGCGGGGCGAATGGTCGTAGTGATAGTCCAAGCCGCACTCGCCGACCGCCACGACATCGCCGAGCCCCAGTAGATCCACGAGCCCGTCGGTGCCGCCGGAGGCCTCGTGCGGGTGCACCCCCACCGAGGCGCGGACCTCGGCACAGCGACCGGCGACCGCCACAGCCTGCCGGGAGTCGGCCACGTCGGTCCCGATGGCGATCAGCGCGGCAACGCCGGCCGAGCGGGCCGCGGCCACCTCGCGGTCACAGGTCTCGAGTTCCAGGTGGCAGTGCGTGTCGATCCAGGGCCCGCTCGCAGCGCTTGCGGGCGCGGCGTCACCCACGCCTGCCCCTCAGTCGACCGTCAGGCGGGGGAACAGCGGATCGTCGACGCTGACCGTCAGACCGGCCGGGTACTGACCCCAGCGCGCCGCTTCGGGCAGGCGCGCCTCCGACGGGTCGCCCTCCAGCCCGATGCGTCGCCACACCTCGGCGCACGAGCGCGGGATCGCCGGATGTGCCAGCACGGCCACGATCCGCAGGGCCTCCAGGGCGTCGCCGAGGGTGGCGTCCAGTTCGGGCCCCGCTTCCAGCTTCCATGGCTGGCGGTCCTGCAGGTACTCGTTGGTCTCCCGCACGAGGCGCCACGTCTCCTCCAGGGCCACCGACGGCTGCACCCTGTCCCAGGCCGCCGCGGCCGCGTCGTAGGCCTGTGCGGCGGTGGCGGCCAGGGGGCTGTCCGGCACCGGGGCACTGCCGGCCGAGCCGTCGGCGCGGGCCACGATGGTGGTGACGCGCTGCAGCAGGTTGCCGAGTCCGTTGGCCAGGTCGCTGTTGCAGCGCTGCACGAGCGCCTCGTAGCTGAAGTCGCTGTCGGGGCCGAACGGGTTGTCGCGCAGCACCGAGTAGCGCAGACCGTCGGTGCCGAGGCTGGCCGCCAGGTCGGCAGGCGCGATCTGCACCACGCTGGTCTTGGCCATCTTGGCGCCGCTCACGAGCAGCCAGCCGTGGACGTGGAAACGCGGCATCGGCTCCACGCCCGCCGCCATCAGCATGGCCGGCCAGTACACACAGTGGAAGCGGATGATGTCCTTGCCCAACAGGTGCCGCACCGCCGGCCACCAGGTGGCGAAACGATCCTCGTCGGTGCCGTAGCCGGCCGCGGTGGCGTAGTTGGTGAGGGCGTCGTACCAGACGTAGAAGACGTGACGGCGGTCCCAGGGCACCGGGATCCCCCATTGCAGCGAGGTGCGGGTGATGGACAGATCCTCCAGGCCGCCCCGCACCAGTGCCCTCGCCTCGTTGCGGTAGCGCTCGGGGGTGATGTTGTCGGGGACTTCCTCGAACCACTCCAGGAGCCGGTCCCGGAACGCCGAGAGCCGGAAGAAGTAGTTGTCCTCGGACATCTGCTCGACTGGGAATCCGTGGATCGGGCAGTTGCCGTCGACGAGGTCGGCCTCGGCGTAGTACGCCTCGCAGGACACGCAGTAGGCGCCCTGATAGGTGTCCTTGTAGACGTAGCCGTTCTCGTAGCAGCGCTCCAGCAGGGTCTGCACCGCCGTGTGGTGGCGGGGCTCGGTGGTGCGGATGAAGTCGTCGTAGGCGATGTCCAGGAGGTCCCACGCCTCCTTGAACCGCTTGCTGGTGCGGTCGGCCTGCTCCTGGGGGCTGAGGCCGTTCTGCTCGGCGGCCCGCTGCACCTTCAGGCCGTGCTCGTCGGTACCGGTGAGGTAGAAGACCTCGTCGCCGTGCATCCGCCGCCAGCGGGCCAGCGCGTCCCCGTTCAACGTCGTGTAGGCGTGACCCATGTGCGGGACGTCGTTGACGTAGTAAATGGGGGTTGTGTAGAAGTAGCGGCCCACGACGCCACGATACCGGCGCCGCCCGCAGGGCCTGTCAGAACCCCTCGAGTTTGCGGGCCTGGTCGTAGACGCGCCGGCGACCCACCCCCAGGCGGCCGGCGACGGCGGAGGTGATGTCGCGAACCGAGGCCCCCGGCGCGGCGGCGCGCGCCTCGGCCAGGGCCCCGGCGATGTCCTCGTCGGTGGGCGGGGCGGGCGGCGGCGCTGCCTCGATCACCAGGACGACCTCGCCGCGGAGACCCGCAGCGGCCCAGGCGGCCAGCTCGCCGAGGCTGCCCCGCCAGATCTCCTCGTGCAGCTTGGTGAGCTCCCGCACCGCCACGACGCGCCGCTCAGACCCGAACGACTCCGCCAGGTCGGCTGCGGTGCGGGCGCAGCGGTGGGGCGCCTCGAGCAGCACCACGGCCCGCTCGGATGTCGCCAGTTCCGCCAGCCGCTCGGCTCGCGCCGCGCCCCGGCGGGGCAGGAACCCCTCGTAGACGAAGCGTCCCGAGGTCAGCCCGCTGACGGCGACCGCGGCCAGCGGCGCCGACGGTCCGGGCACGATGCTCACCGCGCAGCCGGCTTCGGCGGCGGCCCGCACGAGTCGCTCGCCGGGATCGGCCACCGCGGGCGTCCCGGCGTCGGTCACGAGCGCCACCCGCTCCCCCGCCCGGATGCGCGCCACCAGCGACGGCGCAGCATCCGCCTCGGTGTGCTCGTTCACGACCACCAGTTCCTTCCCCGAGATCCCCGCCAGCGCCAGCAGGCGCCCCGTGCGGCGGCTGTCCTCGCAGGCGATCACCCCAGCAGCTGCCAGTTCCTCGACGGCGCGCGGCGCCAGGTCGCCCATGTTGCCGATGGGAGTGGCGACCAGGATCAGCGCCGGTCCGCCTTCCACTGCGGCTACTCCTGCACTTCGAGGGTGCTGCCGGCGGTGACTCCCCAGCGCTGCAGGTTGCCCGCCTGCGCCTCCACGACGCTGCGCGCCCGCAGGCGCGGTCTGCCCAGCCGCCACGGTCGCATCGTGACGATCGCCAGCACCCGCCCCTCGGCGTCGCAGTAGGCCACGTCGATGGCGAAGCGCATTCCCACGGTGTGGACCGAGCGGGTGCGCGGCAGCCACAGCGCCCCTTCCAGGGCGTCGCGGCCCAGCAACCCCCGGGCCCGCCGGCGGGCGCTGCTCGCCACCTCCAGAGAGGCGAGGACCCTGTCCCCCGAAACGAGCCACGGCATCGTTCCAGTCTGCCGGGCCCCGACCCGAGAGCGGTTGCGCCGCTTGCCCAGAATGCTCTCGAGCATCGCCGATGTTCTGCTCCCCCATACGCTCGTCCGGGCAGGACCGCGCCACGACCCTGCCCAACGCTGGACGGCATCCGCCGGGTGCAGCGGATCCGCTCGCGTGTGTCGGTTCCGTGTCACAGCCAGGTGATAGAACTACACGCATGCAATCCACGGATGCCGACACCGGCACAATCGCCGCTGCCTCCCGATCCGCCCCCGCAGCGATGCCCGCCGGTGGCGACGCCTCCGGCGAGGGCGAGACCGGCACCCTCGTACACATCCCGGTACGCCCCAAGCACCTGTCCCCTTCCAGCGCCTCCATGTTCCGGCAATGCCCGCAGCGCTGGAAGTTCCGCTACGTCGACAAGCTGCCCGAGCCTCCCGGTGAGGCGGCACTGGCGGGCACGTTCGCCCACCGCGTGCTCGAGGAACTGCTGGGACTCGAGACCGATGAGCGCACGCTGGCGAGCGCTCGGGCGCTCGCCAGCCAGGTGTGGACCGAAATGGCCTCCGCCGACGACTTCACGGCGCTCGAACTCGACCCCGACGGCGTCCGCAACTTCAAGTGGACGGCTTGGCGGGCGATCGAGGGTCTCTGGGACCTCGAGGACCCCACAACCGTGGACATCGTCGCCACCGAGACCGAGGTATCGGTGGAGATCGGGGGCGTCCCGTTCGTCGGCTACATCGACAGGGTCGAGGAGGGTGCCGACGGGCTCGTCGTCAGCGACTACAAGTCCGGGCGGGCACCGGGCCGGAAGTTCTCCGAGAGCCGCCTCGAGCAGGTGCTGCTCTACGCCGCGGCCCTCGCAGAGATCCACGGCACCCTGCCGGCGCGGGCACGGCTCATGTATCTGGGCCAGCGGATCGACGAGGCCGCCGTCACCGCCGAGACGATCGCCGAGGTGACCCGCCGCCTGGCCGAGACCTGGGAGGAGCTGCTCAAACGCTCGGCGACCGGCGACTTCCCACCCCAACCCGGACCGCTGTGCGGCTGGTGCGCCTTCGTGCGGCAATGCCCCGAGGGCCTCGCCGAGGTCGAGCGCCGCCACCTCGCGGGCACCCTCCGCCCCGACGCCCCCGCCCTCGCCGAGGCCGTCTGAGAACCCGCCGGGCGACCGAAGGTCCAGCCGTGGCCCGCCGCACCGAAACCTCGATCAACAACGACCTGGCGGCCTCTCTGCGCCAGCTGCACCCGGCTTGGACCGAGCAGACGGTTCTGGCCGAGAGCACCGGTGTTCTGGCCGAGGGCGCCGGGCGGCGGCCCGACATCGTCATCTGTAACGAGAGCCGCACCGGCGGCGTGATCCTCGAGACCGAATTCGACCCGGCGCGGAACGTGGAGAGCGAGGCCCTGGACCGCCTCGGCAGCACCTTCGCCGCCGACGGTTCGCCCGTCGAGCAGGTCATCGCCGTCAGGATTCCCGTCGAGGCACGGAAGCCCGGCACCCACCCCGAGACTCTCGCCTACTCGTACAAGGTCTGCACCAACGGCACAGCGGCGGTGTCTTGGTTCCCCGCTGCGGGTTGGATCGCAGGCACGCTGGCGGATCTGGCCGGCTTCATCGAGACGGTGGCCGTGTCGCCGAGAAAGCTGGCCGAGGGAGTGAACGCCCTCGAGACCGGCGTGGCCCGGGCGGCCAAGATCATCCGGCGCCGCCCCGAACGCGGAGGCACAGCCGACCTTGAGCGTATTGCCGAGATCCTGCACCAGCGCGACGGCGAGCAGACCACCCGCATGGCGGCCGCCATCCTGGCCAACGCTCTGGTGGTTCACTCCGCCATCGCGGGCGTCGCACCCGACATCAGGCGCATCACCGACCCCTCCATGCGGAACGCCGAGGGCGTCCTCCTACAGGCTGAGGTTCTGACGACCTGGCGCGAGATCCTGGACGTGAACTATTGGCCGATCTTCAGCGTGGCATGTGACATCCTCGGCACCCTGGACGAGGCGGTCGCCGGGCAGGCATTGACGCGCTTGAGCGAGGCGGCGAGCAAGCTGGCCGGATTGGGGGCCACCACCATCGGGGATCTGGCCGGCCAGATGTTCGGACGGCTGATCACCGACCGGAAGTTCCTGGCCACCTTCTATACCCGTCCTTCCTCGGCTCTGCTACTGGCCGAGTTGGCGGTGGCCCGAAGCCGGGTCGACTGGAGCGACCCCGACGCGGTGGGCAGGCTCCGTGTGGCCGACCTGGCGTGCGGCACCGGCGCGCTGCTCTCGGCGGCGTATCGCCGTATGGCGGCGCGCCTGCGGCGGGCAGGTGCGCGCGACGCCGAGATGCACCACCGATTCATGGAGTCGGTCCTCATCGGCTGCGACATCATGCCTGCGGCCACCCACCTGACTGCGGCGCAACTCTCCTCGGCGCATCCGACAGTGACCTTCGGGAATACCCGCATCCACACGATGCCGTACGGCGAGGTCGACCCGGGAGACGGCAAGGGCCGGCGACCCTTCATCGGATCCCTCGAGCTGTTGGACGACGCCGTGGCGCCCACCCTGTTCGGCACCGGAGCCAAGACGGTCACCGGTGCCGGCACCGTCGATGACAGCGCGCGGGGCCAGCTGATGGAC
>JAPPKQ010000303.1:0-6000 GCA_028819945.1 bacterium
CCCCCCCCCGTCATTCCGGCGGAGGCCGGAATCCACTGCGCAGCGAATCGACCGGCGTCACCACCGGGCATTCGCAGCGTCCCACGGAACACCGACGAGCCACCTATGGACTTCACCTACGAGGACACGCTCCCGACCGGCGGCGACGACCACCCGTTCCGGCTCCTGACCACCGACGGCGTGCGGGTCGTCGAGGCCGGCGGGCGGCGCTTCCTGGAGGTGGACGACGAGGCCATCAGGCTGCTGACCGCCGAGGCCATGCGCGACATGGCCCACCTGCTTCGCCCCGGTCATCTCCAGCAGTTGCGGAACATCCTCGACGACCCCGAGGCGTCGGCCAACGACCGCTTCGTGGCGACGGAACTGCTGCGCAACGCCAACATCGCCGCCGGCGGGGTGCTGCCGGGCTGCCAGGACACCGGCACCGCCATCATCAAGGCCCGCAAGGGCCAGCAGGTCCTGACGGCCGGCGACGACCGCGTCCCCATCTCGCAGGGCGTCTTCGACACCTACCGAACGTCCAACCTGCGCTACTCGCAACTCGCACCCCTCGACATGTTCCGCGAGCAGAACACGGGCGACAACCTTCCCGCGGAGATCAGCATCGAGGCCGTCGGTGGCGAGGAGTACAAGTTCCTGTTCATCGCCAAGGGCGGCGGCTCGGCCAACAAGAGCTTCCTCTACCAGCAGACGCGGGCCGTGCTGAACCCCGACAGCCTGCTGGACTTCCTGGATGCCGAGTTGCGCATGATCGGCACCGCCGCCTGCCCGCCGTACCACCTGGCGGTGGTGATCGGCGGCACCTCCGCGGAGTACGCACTGCAGGTGGCCAAGCTCGCCTCGGCCCGCTACCTGGACCACCTCCCCCCCGACGGCTCCCCCGGCGGCCGGGCCTTCCGCGACACCGGCTGGGAGGAGCGCATCCTGGAGCTGACCCGCCGGTTCGGCATCGGCGCGCAGTTCGGCGGCAAGTACTTCTGCCACGACGTCCGGGTGGTGCGCCTGGCCCGCCACGCCGCCTCCTGCCCGGTGGCCATCGCCGTGTCCTGCTCGGCGGACCGCCAGGTGCTCGGACGGATCGGTGCCGACGGCGTGTTCCTCGAGGCGCTGGAGACCGACCCCGCCCGGTTCCTGCCCGAGACCACCGACGAGAGCCTGTCGGCCGACACAGTCGCCATCGACCTCGACCGCCCGATGGGCGAGATCCGGGCCGCGCTCACCGCGCACCCGGTCCGCACGCGGGCGTCGCTCACCGGCACGCTCGTCGTGGCCCGGGACGCCGCCCACGCCCGCATCAAGGCTCAGCTGGACGCGGGCGGGGAGATGCCGGAGTACCTGCGCCGCTACCCCGTTTACTACGCCGGGCCGGCGAAGACGCCCGAGGGTTACGCCTCGGGCGCCTTCGGCCCCACCACGGCGGGGCGCATGGACAGCTACGTCGAGCAGTTCCAAGCCGCCGGCGGCAGCCTCGTGATGCTGGCCAAGGGCAACCGCTCACGGACCGTGGTGGACGCCTGCGCCACCCACGGCGGCTTCTACCTGGGCTCCATCGGCGGCCCCGGCGCCCGCCTGGCCGCCGACTCGATCCGCTCGGTGGAGGTTCTCGACCACGCCGACTTGGGCATGGAGGCCGTCTGGCGCATCGCCGTCGAGGACTTCCCGGCCTTCATCGTCATCGACGACAAGGGCAACGACTTCTTCGCCGAGGTCTCCAGACCCCTCAGAATCCGCCGCTGAACAGGGCCTCACGCCCCACGGGCAGCCGCAAAGCCCCGGAGGGCGGGGGTGGAGGGGGCCGATTCGCGACGCCTCCGAGAATGCCGAGCCCCCGCTCGGCAGTCGAATCGAAGGAGAAAACGGCAGCCCCGACGCCACCGCCCGGACGACCGCAGTCCCCCGAGGGGCTACGGACGGCTCGGATCCTCAGGCAAGCGCCTCGCCGATGGTCTGGACCAGCAACCCGGTGACCACGTAGGGATCGGCGTTGGCGTTCGGCCGGCGATCCTCGATGTAGCCCCGTCCGTCCTTGTGCACCTGCCAGGGGATGCGCACCGAGGCGCCCCGGTCCGAGACCCCGTAGCTGTAGGTGTCGTAGCGCTCGGTCTCGTGCGCGCCGGTGAGCCGGAGTTCGATGCCGTCGCCGTAGCCCGCGATGTGCTCCTCGGGCTTGCCGGCGGCGCCCAGCGCCTCGGCGGCGGCCACCACGGCCTCGTAGTTCCGGCGCATGGAGGCGGTGGACACGTTGGTGTGCATGCCCGCACCGTTCCAGTCGCCCTGCATCGGCTTGGCCGCCAGGCTGATCTCGATCTCGTGGTCCTCACCGGCGCGGTACAGCAGGTAGCGGGCCACCCAGATGTGGTCGCCCACGGCGAGCGGGTCCAGCGGGCCGATCTGGAACTCCCACTGGCCGGGCATCACCTCGGCGTTGGTCCCCGAGATCGCCAGGCCTGCGCCGAGGCACCAGTCGGTGTGCTGCTCGACCACCTCGCGCCCGTGGATGCGCAACGCACCCACGCCGCAGTAGTACGGCCCCTGCGGGCCGGGGAAGCCGTTGGGGGGGAAGCCCGACGGCCACTTGGTGACCGGGTCGAGCATGGTGTACTCCTGCTCGAGCCCGAACCAGAACTCCTGGTCACCGTACTTGTCGAGGATCGCGCGCGTCTTCGCCCGCATGTTGGTGGGGTGCGGCTCCATGGTCTCGGGCAGGAACGTCTCGCTCATCACCATCACGTTGTCGCCGCCGCGCAGCGGGTCGGGACAGCTGAAGACCGGCTTCAGCACGACGTCGGAGTCGCTGCCCTCCGCCTGGTTGGTGCTGGAGCCGTCGAAGCCCCAGATACCGGGTTCCTCACCGTCGGCGAGGACCCTCGTCTTGGATCGCACCTCGGCGGTGGGCACCGATCCGTCCACCCATATGTACTCAGCCCTGTAGGCCATGGTTTGCTCCTTGCGTGCACCGACTCAACCCGTCGGCAATGGCGGATGGGGAAGCAGAAGAGATCGCCGCTGATCCCGGGGGTCGCCGGGCGACCGATGACCGGCACCCCCGCCGGGTGGCACGATACAGAGAACCGCGCCGATTGAGCGGGACCGGGCACGTCCGGCGCCCACGATGCCGTTCCCGTCCTCCTCCGTCACCTCGTGACGGCCGACGACACCGCATTGCTCGGAGGCGGCGCTGCGCACTATTCGGAAGAGTGCGTTTACGAAATAGCGATTGGAGACGACTATCTGGAGATGGTCTGCGCCGGCGGATGACTCAGTTGACGGCGCGCTCCTGGTCGGCCCAGTAGGGGGCGCGGAGCTTGTACTTCTGGAGCTTGCCGGTGGCGGTGCGCGACAGCGCCTCCCGGAACTCCACCGAGGTGGGGCACTTGTAGTGAGCCAGGTGCTCGCGGCAGTGGGCGATGAGTTCGGCGTCGGTGGCGGTGGCCCCGGGAGCCAGAACCACCAGCGCCTTGGGGGTCTCGCCCCAGCGCTCGTGGGGCACGCCGATCACCGCCACCTCGGCGACGGCGGGGTGGGCGAACAGGCAGTCCTCCACCTCGATCGAGGAGACGTTCTCGCCGCCGCTGATGATCACGTCCTTGCGCCGGTCGGTCAGCACGAGGTAGCCGTCGCCGTCCAGGTAGCCCCCGTCGCCGGTGTGGAACCAGCCGCCGGCCAGCGCCTCGTCGCTGGTCTCGGGTTGCTCCCAGTAGCCCTCCATGACGTGGTTGCCCCGGGCCTCCACCTCGCCGTCGGCCGAGACGCGCAGCTTGATGCCCAGCGCCGGCACGCCCTGGCGCACCAGCCGCTCGGCCCGCTCGGCGGCCGTCAGGGCGTCCCATTCGGGACGCACCCGGTTCATGGTCAGGTAGGGCGCCGTCTCGGTCAGCCCGTAGAGCTGCATGCACTCCCAGCCCAGCTCGGTCTCCATGCGTTCGATGGTGCGCCGCGGCGGGGGCGCCCCCGCCACCGTCATCCGCACGGTGCCCGAGCCGGGGATGGGTCCCTGCCAGTCCTCGGCCGCCGCCAGGACCGCCGCCACCACCGCCGGCGCCCCGCACAGGTAGGTGACCCCGTGGCGCTGGATGCGGCGCAGGATCTCGGCGCCGTCGATCTTGCGGATCACCACCTGGGTGGCGCCGACCCCGGTGAGCGCGTACGGCATGCCCCAGCCGTTGCAGTGGAACATGGGCAGCGTGTGCAGGTAGACGTCGCGGTCGCTCACCCCGGCGCTCCAGCCGAAGGTCACGGCGTTGAGCCAGATGGTGCGATGGGTGACCTGGACACCCTTGGGACGCGCCGTGGTGCCGCTGGTGTAGTTGATGGCGGCGGTGGCGTCCTCGTCGGGCTGGTGGGGGCGCGGCTCCACGTCGCTGTCGGCGAAGAGCGCCTCGTCGGCCTCGGGGCCGATGATGAAACGGTGCTCGCAGTCCACGCCGGCCAGGTCGCCGGTCAGCTCGGGGTCGATCAGGAGCAATCGGGCCCCGCAGTGCGAGACGATGTAGTCCACCTCGGCGGCATTGAGACGGAAGTTCACCGGCACCGAGATCCGCCCCGCGGCGCTGACCCCCAGCATCGTCGTGACCAGCCGGGCGGCGTTGTGCGACACGATCGCCACCCGTTCTCCGGTACCGAGCCCGAGGCGGTCGAGGGAGGCGGCCATCGCCCGGGTCCGTCGTGCCACCTCGCCGTAGCTGAGCGTCCCCCAGCTCGGCGCCGGCTGGTCGGGCTCGTCGATCAGCGCCGGCCGGTCGGGATAGACGTGCGCCGCCCGGTCGATGAAGTCCCCCACGGTCAGCGGTACTCTCATGCGCCCTCCCACTCGCCCGAGTCGTGACTGCCCAACTCGCGACCGGACCTGCAATCTAGCCTTGGCACCCGGACGGTCTCCGTGCCGGTGGAGCCGCGAGGGACGGCACCAGCAGGTTCGCCGGAGACTGGATTCCGGCTTGCGCCGGAATGACGAACGAGAAGCCAAAGGAACGATCATGACACGCCGACCCCTGGTGGCCATCGAGCCCGAATGCTGGCGGCGGGACGATCTGGCGGGAGCGGTCAGCGCCGGCGGGGGGATCGTGGTGCCCGCCGCCGAGGCGGAGGGGCTGATCTGGGCCGACCCGCAGAACCCCGACCTGCTGGGCCCGGTGCTGCGCGCCGCGCCGCAGTTGCGCTGGATCCAGCTGCCCTACGCCGGCATAGAGCCCTACCTGCGGTTCCTGGACGGCGAGCGGCTCTGGACGTGCGGCAAGGGCGTGTACGCCGAGCCGGTGGCGGAGATGGCCCTGGGCATGCTGCTGGCGGGAATGCGCGGCTTCACCAGCTACATGCCGGCCCGGAGCTGGCTGGGACCCGAGGGCCGCAACCTGCGCGGCGCCGCCATCACGGTCCTGGGCGGCGGCGGCATCACCGTCGAGCTGTTGAAGCTGCTGGCGCCGTTCGAGTGCGACGTGACGGTGCTGCGCCGCCATCCCGAACCGCTCCCGGGCACCACCGATGTCCGGGTCGTCGGGCCCGCGGCGCTCGGCGAGGCGCTCGCCGGTTCCGACGCGGTGGTCGTGGCGCTGGCCCTCACCGCCGAGACCAGGGGCATCATCGACGCCGAGGCGCTGGCCACGATGCCGGAGCACTGCTGGCTGGTCAACGTGGCGCGCGGCGAGCACGTCGTGACCGATGATCTCACCGAAGCCCTGGGTGCGGGGACCATCGCCGGCGCGGCGCTGGACGTCACCGATCCCGAACCGCTGCCCGACGGCCACCCGCTGTGGGATCTGCCGAACTGCATCATCACCCCGCACGTGGGCAACACACCCGAGATGGGGATCGAGTTGCTGAACCACAGGGTGACCGAGAATGTGCGTCGCTACGCGGCGGGCGAACCGTTGCTGGGGCCTGTGCACGTCGCCCTCGGCTACTGAGCCCTGGGGCTTCTGGAGGCTGGATTCCGGCCTCCGCCGGAATGACGAAGAGGCTGCCGGAATGACGACGAGGCCGCCGGAATGACGAAGAGGCCGC
>JAPPKQ010000303.1:6100-12895 GCA_028819945.1 bacterium
GGCTAGAACCCGGTGGGGATGCGCAACTCGATCAGCCGGCTGGCGCCGCCGTCGTGGCGGATGACGCGCAAGGCCCTCCCGCTGACGGCGTGCCGGGAGGGACTGAAGGTGGCGGAGTCCATCCAGAGTTCGACGTCCTCGAACCGCTCGATGTCGGCCGCCAGCACGGCCGGGTCCAGGCTGGCGGTGCGCTGGACGGCCCGGATGAAGATCCACAGCGCCTCGGCACCGGTGACCGCCCAGCCGACACGGTCCTCGACCTGCGCCAGACCACGGGGATCGACGTCCCGGCCGGCGCTCTCCGGCTCCCGGCGCAGGTCGCCGGTGATGATCGAGGCGAAGTAGGCGTTCACCTGCGCGCTCGGGTCGTCGCCGAACGTGGACGCCTCGGTGATCACCGTGAGCGGTTCCAACCCGAAGATGCCGCGCTGCCAGGCCACGCCGTCCAGCGCCGCCGGCGCCAGAACCTCGGTGCCGATGCCCGCCGACCGCAGCAATTCGAACATCCGGATGCCGCGCCCGCCGACCGCGGCGCAGAGCACCACAGCGGGATGCTCGGCCGCCCGTTCCAGCGCCCGGGCCGTCGCCTGCGCCCCGACGACGGGCTGCGCGGCGATCCAGAAGCGGTCGAACCGCAGTGTGAAGCCCCGCGAGCCTCCCAGTTCGGCGAAGCGGCGGTCGAAGCTGTCGCACATCTGGACGGCCTCGGCCCTGTCGGCCTCCACGAGGGTCGCCGCCGAGAAGATCCCCGCGTCGACGGCGTACTCGGCGAGCGCCCGCCCGTAGGCCTGCGCGGAGGTTCCGGCGGAGAACACCCGGTCTCGACCCGCCGCCAACGTGGGCAGGGGTTCGGGCCCGCACGGCACGATCACGAGCGTGCCGGCGCCGTGGGCCGCCTCGCGCACAGGCCGGCTGAAGTACGGGTCGCAGGACGTGAAGATCACGGTCACGTCCCTGTCGATCAGCCGCCGCGTCGCGGCGTGGGCCGTGTTGAGCTCGGAATCGGAATCCTCGAACAGCAACTCCAGCGGCCTTCCCCGCAGACCCCCTGAGGAGTTGGCCTGCCGCACCGCGTAGGCGAGGGCGTCGAGCACGGGCCCGTCGTGGGGTGCGAGGCGGCCGCCGGCAGCCATGATCACACCGATCCTCACCGGCTCGGGACCCCCGGCGGCGCCATCATCCCGGGCGTCGACATCGGCTGCCGGGTCGGTGGCCGCGGCCGGCGTCACCCCCGCCGCGGGGGGCGAGCCGGCGCCCGCCGGAGCCGGCTCTGACTGATCGGACGGAGCGCCGGAACAGGCGACGGCCAGCAGGGCCGCCGCCGTCAGGACTGCGGCGACTCCATGGCGGCTGCGCACGTCACGGAGGCTACGCCCCGACGACCCCCGAGCGAAGGAGGCGAGCGAGGTCTGGAAGCGGGACGGGCTGCGGCGGCGGCGCGGGGCGGAAGCCGCCGGGGGCGTTGCCGGCCGGGGCGACCCTCAGCCCGCCACGAGCGCCCGCAGCGACTGGCGCAGCGAGCCCGCGGTGGCGATCACCGCCGACGGCTCGTAGCCGCAGTGCGCCATGCAACTGGCGCAGCGCTCGTCGCGGCCGCGCCCGTAGCTGTCCCAGTCGGTCGTCTCGAGCAACTCCCGGTAGGTCTCGGCATACCCGTCCGCCATGAGGTAGCAGGGCCGCTGCCAGCCGAACACCGAGTAGCTGGGGATCCCCCACGGGGTGCACTGGTAGTCCACCTTGCCCTCGAGGAAGTCCAGGAACAGCGGCGAGTGGTTCAGGCGCCAGCGCTTGCGGCGCCCGTCGGCGAAGGCCTCGCGGAACAGCCGCCTGGTCTCGGCCACCTGCAGGAAGTGCTCCTGGTCGGGGGCCTTCTCGTAGGCGTAGCCCGGGGAGATCATGAGCGAGTCCACCCCCAGGTCGTCGTTCAGGAAGTCCAGAACGCCGCGCACCGACTCGGGCGTGTCGGTGTTGAAGAAGGTGCTGTTGGTGGTGACCCGGAAGCCGCGCTTCTTGACCTCCCGGATCGCCTCGACCACCTCGTCGAAGACGCCCTCCCGCGCCACCGCGATGTCGTGGCGCTCGCGCAGCCCGTCCACGTGCACCGCCCAGGAGAAGTAGGGCGAGGGCTTGAACTGGTCCATCTTGCGCCGCAGCAGAACGCCGTTGGTGCACAGGTACACGAACTTCTTCCGCTCCAGCAACGCCTCCACGATGTCGCCGATCTGCGGGTGCAGCAGCGGCTCGCCGCCGGCGATGGAGACCATCGGCGCCCCGCACTCCTCCATGGCGCCCACGCACTCCTCGACGCTGAGGCGCTTGCGCAGGACCTCGGTGGGGTGCTGGATCTTGCCGCAGCCGGGACATTCCAGGTTGCACGCGAACAGCGGCTCCATCTCCACGATCAGCGGGTACTTCTGGCGGCCCCGGAGCTTGTTGGCGAACATGTAGGCGCCGACCCGGGCGGCCTGTCTAAGCGGGATGCCCATTAGGAACCACCTCCAGGGGCTGCTCTCTCCAGCCCTCGCCATCTGTCGGGTGCGATCGGTGTCTCCCGGGTGCTCAGCGTCGCGGCGATCCGGGAGATGACCGCCAGGGCCCGACGCGCCCGCCACGGTAGCGACAACGACACCAGCTCCGCGGCGGGCGTGTCGCAAACGACCCTGACCACCGCCAACGGCGCCGGATCCGCAGCCAGCAGCCACCACGACTCCATGTCGGCGGCCAGGGTTCCGTCGCCGGCGAGGCGGCGCCGCTCCGCCCCGCGCACGGCGCGGGCGACCGACCGCACCGGGCCGCGCACCGCCGAGACTCCCGCCTCGCGCAGCGCCACCCGGACAGTCTCGGCCGCCTGTCCCCAAGCGGAGCGATCGGGTCCGGGCCCGCGCACCGCCTCGGCCACGATCACGTCGCCCGGCTCCAGCGAATCGGTGACGGCGCCGGCCAGCCCCAGCACGATGGCCCCGGACCGGTCCCCCGGTACCTGCCGCCGGGCCGCGAAGGCCGCGGCGCGGCGCGGCCCCATGCCGGTGCGCACCACCCCTGTGCCGGGCGCCCCTCGCCGAGCCGCCGCCGCCTCCAGGCGCAGGGGGCACCAGAACTCGAGGCTCATCGCAGCGACTCCTCCCCGGCGGTGGCCCGCAGGAAGCGGCCCAATGCCATGGTCGGGAACACCTGCCGGTAGAGGTGGTAGTTGATGTAGAAGTAGCCCTGGAAGCCGGTGCCGGTGTACTGGGGCTCCTCCCAGGTGCCATCGGGACGGCAGGCGCGGGCCAGCCACTCCACACCGCGGCGGGTCGGCTCGCCGAACTCGTCGGCGGCCATCAGCGCCAGCAGCGCCCAGGCGGTCTGGGAGGCGGTGGGGTCGCCGCGACCCCGCCAGCTGTCGGACTCGTAGGACCGCAGGTCCTCGCCCCAACCCCCTTCGGGGCCCTGCGTGGCGTGCAGCCAGCGCACGGCGCGGCGGATGCGGCGGTCGCTGGGCGGCACGCCCACCGCACGCAGCGCCGGCAGCACCGCGCCCAGGCCATAGAGGTGGTTCACGCCCCAGCGCCCGAACCAGGATCCGTCGCGCTCCTGGTCGAGCCACAGCCAGTCCACGGCTCGCCGCAGGCGGCGGGCGTCGACGGGAATGTCGGTGTGGGCGCGCACCCAGCAGAGCATCTCCACCACGTGGGCGGTGACGTCGGAGCTCGGCGGGTCGATGACCTCGCCGAAGTCGCAGAACGGCAGCTGCTCGCAGAGGCGCCGGACGTTGTCGGCATCGAAGGCGGCGTACCCGCCGTCGCTGCTCTGCATGCCCTCGGCCCAGGCGACGGCGCGGGAGATCGCCTCGTCGGCACCCTCGGGGTCGGAGGCCTGGGCATGACCCAGCGCCAGCACCACCTCGGCGGTGTCGTCGAGGTCGGGGTAGTTGTCGTTCTGGAACTCGAAGGCCCAGCCGCCGGGGGCGAGCTGGGGGCGCCGGGCCGCCCAGTCGCCGCGCACGCGCACCTCCTCGTCCAGCAGCCAATCGGCGGCGGTCACCATCGCCGGGTGGTCGCGGCGCAGCCCGGCGTCGCCGAGGGCCACGACCGCCAGCGCCGTGTCCCACACCGGCGACTGGCAGCACTCCAGCCAGCGCATGTCCCCGTCGCGCACCTCGTAGCTGTCGAAGCAGGAGAGCGCCTTGGCCACGATGGGGTGATCCAGGGCGTAGCCCCGCAGGTGCAGGGCGAGGATCGAGTACACCCAGGGGGGCTGGATGCCGCCCCAGCAACCGTCGGACTCCTGGCGGCGGATGATCCACTGCTCGGCGAGCTTCATGCAGGTCTCCCGCAGTCGCCACGGCGCCAGATCGTGGAACTTGTGCAGCGCCTTGTCGAGACGCTGGAAGCAACCGGCGGGGGTGCGGATCGACCGGGGCACCCGCTCGGGCGGCACCGCCCCGGTGCGCAACTCGGCCAGGTCGAAACCCAGCTCCACCTGCGGCCGGTACGTGCTCACGATGGTAAGCGGAACGATCGTCTGGCGCGCCCAGCAGGCGAAGTCGTAGATGTTCAGCGGTATCCAGCGCGGCAGCAGGATCAACTCGGGAGGGATGGCGGGCAGGTCCCGCCACGACCACTGCCCGAACATCGCCAGCCAGACGCGCGTGAAGACGCGCGCGCACTCCAGCCCGCCGAGGTCGCGCACGAACTCCGCGGCCAGGCGCATGTGCTCGGCGTCGGGGCTGTCGCCGGCGAGGCGCAGCGCCACGTAGGCCTCGACGGCCAGCGAAAGGTTCGAGGGGCCCCCGTAGTGCGACGACCAACCCCCGTCGGCGCACTGCTTGGAGCGGATCCAGTTGGCCGTGAGAGCCAGGGTCTCATCGTCGCAGATGCCCAGGAACGTGCGCAGCAGGAGATCCTCGGCCTCGATCGCCACGTTGGTCTCGAGGTCGCCCTTCCACCAGCCCGCAGGGTCCTGCATGCCCAGCAGCGCCTCGGCCGAACGCTGCAGGGCGCCGGCCGCCTCTAGTTCGAGTTCACCGGCCTCCGGCGCCGGGACGAACCACGGGAGCGTGGCCAGCGAGTCGTTGGCGGTCGTCACGCACGAACCTCCGTCATAGTCCTCATGCTCGGGTGCGGTCCTCCCAGTGCGATTGGTTCAGTGCCATCGGTCCTAGTGGTCCCGGTCGACGATGAACGCCGCCAGGTCCTGCAATTCGGCGGCGGCAGCGGGGTCCACGCCGGCCGACGTCGCCGCCTCCAGGGCATTCTCCATGCAGCGCCGCGCCGCCGCGGCCGTGGCGGAGCGGCCACCCAGCTCTTCGATGAGCGCCGCCGCCCGCGCCAGATCCTCCTCGTCGAGGTGGTCCCGACTGTAGAGGTCCGCGAGCTCGCTTGCTCCCGGGTGCCCGGAGTTCAGGGCGACGGTCACCGGCAGCGAACGCTTGCGCTCGCGCAGGTCGTTGCCGGCCGGCTTGCCCGTGACCTCGGGGCGGCCCCAGATGCCGAGCAGGTCGTCGGCCGCCTGGAAGCCCCGGCCCACCTCGTCGCCGTAGCGACGCAGCGCCCGCACCGTCGCCTCCGGGGCATCGGCCAGGATGGCCCCCACGGCGCTGGCGTGGTTCAGCAGAGCGCCCGTCTTGAGCGAGATCATCTCCCAGCAGTCGGCGACGCTGACGCTGGGGCGGCTGTGCAGGGTCATGTCCTGGGACTGCCCGGCGATCATGGCGGCCGTGGCCCGCGCCAGGTCGGCGGCGGCCGCGGCCCGCGGCGGCGTCGTCTCGGCCAGCAGCACCTCGAAGGCCAGGGCCATGACCGCGTCGCCGATGATGACGGCGTTGTCGGTGCCGTAGACCTTCCAGACGGTGGGCCGGTGCCGACGCTCGACGTCACCGTCGACGATGTCGTCGTGGATCAGCGAGTAGTTGTGGATCAACTCCACCCCCACCGCGCCGGGCGCGGCCACCTCGGGGGCCGCGCCGGCGGCCTCGGCGGAGAGCACGGCCAGCGCGCCGCGCACGCCCTTGCCGCCGGAGTTCCCGGGCAGTGCGGCGCCCTGCGCGTCGGTCCAGCCGAAGTGGTAGCGCACCGGGACGGCGAGCTCGCCCGGCAGGCGATCCACCGCCTCGATGAGCGCCGGGCGAACCAGTTCGCCCGCCCGTGCGAGCACCGCCGGCGCCTGCCGGCTCATGCCGCCACCGCCGGCTCGGGCGCGCCCGGGGCCGCCTCGGCGAACTCGGTCGCCAGTTGCGCCGCGCCCAGCCCGCTGCGCACCGCTCCCTCCATCGTGGCCGGCCAGCCCGTGTCGCACCAGGCGCCGGCCAGGAAGACACCCGGCAGGGCGGTGCGCCCGTCGGCGCGCAGGGCGTGTGACCCCGGCGCCCCGGCGAAGGTGGCGGCCCGCTCGCGCGTGACCATCGACTCGGTGACGCGGGCGCCTGCCGCCGCCGGCAGCAGGCGGGCCATCTCGGCGCTGAAGTGCTCGACCAGATCCGGCGAACGCCGCCCGATGTGGCGGCGCGCCGCCGACAGCGAGATGGTGAGGCACTGGCGCCCGTCGTCGAGCCCACCCGCGGCGGTGTGATCGAAGACGAACTCCACGTCGCTGCCCACCGCCGCGGCCATCGGCAGCTCGGTCACCGCTCGATCATAGACCAGGTGCACGTTCACGATCGGCGACGTGCCGAGCTCTCCGAGCCGGTCCTGGCCGGCGACGCTGCCCGGCGGCAGCAGCCCGGCGGCGGCGTCGTGCGGCACCGCCACCACCACGGCGTCGGCCTCCAGGTGCCCGCCGTCCAGCTCCACGACCGGGCGCCCCGCGGTCCCGCTG
>JAPPKQ010000321.1 GCA_028819945.1 bacterium
GAGGACGTGTTCCTGGAGTTGCACGGCCGGCACCAGGGCGACAACGCGGCGCTGGCGCTGGCAACCTGCGAGGCGTTCTTCGACGCCCCGCTTCCCGCCGAGGTCGTGAGCGAGGCGTTCGCCGGCGCCGGGCTGCCGGGGCGCCTGGAGGTCGTCGGGCGGGCGCCGCTGACCGTGGTCGACGGCGCGCACAACCCCGACGGGGCCTCCGCCGCCCGTATCGCGCTGGAGGAGGACTTCGCCGGCGCGGCCCGCACGCTGATGGTCATCGGCATGATGCGTGAGCGCGACCCGGAGCGGATGTTCTCCGAGATCGGCGCCGATCGTTGCGATCTCCTCGTCACCACCACCGCTCCGTCGCCCCGCGGCATCCCGGCGGGAGAACTGGCCCGAATCGCCGGCGAGGCCGGCATCCGCTGCGAGGCCGTCGAGGATCCGGCCGCCGCCGTCCGGTGTGCCCGGGCGCAGGCGGACGACGGCGACCTGGTCTTCGTGTCGGGCTCGCTCTACGTGGCCGGCGCGGCCCGCAGCGCCGAGACGATCGAGTCGGCCACCACTTGGAGCTTCTGACACCGCCGGAGGTGCCCGGTCGACGACGGAGCACCCGGCACGGCGAGCGGCGCAGGTAGCCTGCATCCTGGTCCCCGGGAGGGTGCCTCGGAGCGAATCGGAGCGGAACGATGGGTGCAACGCTGGTGCTGTGCAAGCCGGACGCGGTCGAGCGGGGCTTGGTCGGCGAGATCCTGGGCCGGTTCGAGCGCAAGGGGCTGCGGATCGCCGCGGCCCGGCTCCTCCGGATCGACGCCGACCTGGCGGCACGCCACTACGCCGAGCACGTCGAGCGGCCGTTCTACCCCGAGCTGCGCGACTTCATCGGCCGCTCGCCGACGCTGGCCCTCGTGCTGGAGGGGCCCGAGGAGACCTACGCCATCGTCCGCACGCTGATGGGCCCGACGAACCCTGCGGCCGCCCCACCGGGCACGATCCGCGGCGACTTCGGCCTGGAGGTCACCGAGAACCTCGTGCACGGCAGCGACAGCGAGGCCGCCGCGGCGCGGGAGATCGCCCTGTTCTTCGGTGACCTGGACGTCTGAGCGCCATGTCACTGCAGGCGCCGCGGGGCACACGCGACATCCTGGCGCCGGAATCCGCCAGGCTCCGCGCCCTGGTTGACGCCTTCGCCACCTCTGCCGAACTGGGGGGTTACGGCCAGGTCCTCTCACCGATGTTCGAGCAGATCGAGGTCTTCCAGCGTGTGGGTGAGGCCACCGACATCGTCTCCAAGGAGATGTACGAGTTCCGGGACCCCGGTGACCGGCACCTGGCGCTGCGTCCCGAGTTGACCGCCTCGCTGGCCCGGGCCTTCGTGCAGCACCGCCCGGCCCTGCCGTGGAAGGCCTGGTACGAGGGCCCGCAGTTCCGCTACGAGAAGCCCCAGGCGGGCCGCTTCCGGCAGTTCAACCAGGTGGGCGCCGAGCTGTTCGGCAGTGATGATCCCCAAGCCGACGTGGACGTGATCGCACTGGCGTGGCGCTTCTGTACGGGTCTCGGCCTCCGGCAGCTGCGCCTCGTGGTGAACTCCCTGGGCGACCGCGCCGACCGTGAGTCCTACCTGGCGGCGCTGGCCGCCTACTTCGAGGAGCGGGCGGGGGAGTTGTCGGCGCAGGGCCGCGAGACGCTGGGCCGCAACCCGCTGCGCCTGCTGGACTCCAAGCGCCCCGCGGACCGGGCCGTCACCTCCGGCGCCCCGGACATCGAGGACTACTGGAGCCCGGCGGCGGCCGAGCACTTCGCGGCGGTGCTGGCCGGACTGGAGGCGCTGGGCGTCACGTTCGAACGCAACCCCCGGCTGGTGCGCGGGCTGGACTACTACCGGCGCACCGCCTTCGAGCTGGCCTCCGATGCGCTCGACGGTGCCCAGGACGCAGTCGGCGGGGGCGGTCGCTACGACGGTCTGGTTGCCGATCTGGGCGGTCCGGAGGTACCGGGCGTGGGGTTCGCACTCGGCGTGGACCGCCTGCTGCTGGCCTGCGACGCCGAGGGCACCTTCCCGGCGCCTCCGGGTGCGGCGGACGTGTTCGTGGTGGACGTGACCGGCGGTCGACAAGCCACGCTGCTGGCCGAGGAGTTGCGCCGGGCGGGCATCCGGGTGGAGCGGGCCTTCGACGGCCGCTCCATGAAGGCGCAGATGAAGGCGGCGGACCGTTCCGGGGCGCGCTGGGCGCTGCTGGTCGGTGCCGACGAGTTGGCCGGCGGCGTGGTGTCGCTGCGCCGGATGCGCGGCCACGCGGCCGCCGAGGCGCCGGAGTCGGTCCAGCGGCGGATCCCCCGTGCCGGCATCGTCGAAGAGTTGGCCCGGCTGCTGGCCGAAGGTGCCGCAGAGGGGAGCGGGTCGTGAACGAGGCGAGAGGCCTGCGGACCCGCTACTGCGGCGAACTCGGCGCCGCCGACGCCGGCAGTCCCGTTGTCGTCTGCGGTTGGGTGGATCGGCGCCGCACCCACGGCGAGCATCTGGCCTTCCTGGACGTGCGCGACCACACCGGCGTGGTGCAGTGCGTCGTGGACGAGCGCATCGACGCCCGCAGCGAGTACGTCGTGCGCGTCGCCGGGGTCGTGAGGGAGCGGCCCGAGGGCACCGCCAACCCGGCGCTGGCCACCGGCGAGATCGAGCTCGGCGACTGCAGCGTGGAGATTCTCAAGCGGGCCGAGCCGATACCGATCCCGCTGCAGGGCGACGTGGACGAGAACCTGCGCCTGCGCTACCGCTACCTTGACCTCCGCCGGGCGCGCATGCAGCGCAACCTGCGCATCCGGGCCCGGGTCAACGCCGCCATCCGGGAGGCCATGGACGCGCAGGGATTCGTGGAGGTCGAGACCCCGATGCTCGTGGCCTCGACCCCCGAGGGGGCGCGCGACTTCGTCGTGCCCTCCCGGCTGCACCCGGGCAACTTCTACGCCCTGCCGCAGAGCCCGCAGCTCTTCAAGCAGCTGTGCATGGTGGGCGGCCTCGACCGCTACTACCAGATCGCCCGCTGCCTGCGCGACGAGGACCTGCGGGCCGACCGGCAGTTCGAGTTCATGCAGCTCGACGCCGAGGCCGCCTTCGTGGGCGCGGAGGAGGTCATCGACTTCATCACCACGGCCGTCAGCCACACGGTGGACGTGGTGACCGGCTCCCCCTTGGGCGAGGTGCCGATCATCACCTGGAACGACGCCATGGACCGCTACGGCAGCGACAAGCCCGACACCCGCTTCGGCATGGAGTTGGTCGACTGCACCGACCTGTTCGCCGGCACGCAGGCCCGTGTCTTCCAGGTGCCCTGCGTCAAGGGGATCACGGTCGCCGGCGGGGCCGAGATGGGCCGCAACCGGATCGACGAACTGACAGCGTCGTGCAAACGCTGGGGGGCCAAGGGTCTGGCGTGGTTCCGGCTGGCTGAAGGCGGCGAGGACGGTGCGCCGGCACTCGACGGGGCGCTCAGCAAGTTCATGTCACCCACCGAGCAGGCGGCTCTGCCGCAGCGGCTGGGAGCGAGCGCCGGCGACATGATCATGCTCATCGCCGACGAGCGGTGGCTCGCTGACCGGGTGCTCGGCCTGCTGCGCCTGGAGCTTGGGCGCCCGCCGGTGAGCGAGGGCGGCCTGGCGCCGCTGTGGGTCGTGGAGTTCCCGCTGTTCGAGGACATCGACGAGGCGGGGAACCCGCAACCCGCCCACCACCCGTTCACGATGCCGCATCCCGACGACCTGGACTACCTCGTGCGGGGAGGCGGCGAGTCGCTGCTGCGGGTGCGGTCGCAGGCCTACGACCTGGTGATCAACGGATGGGAACTGGGCTCGGGCAGCGTGCGGATCCACGACGCCGCCATTCAGAAGCAGGTGTTCGCGACCCTCGGCATCGACGCGGACGAGGTCGAGCGCCGGTTCGGATTCCTGCTGGAGGCGTTCGGCTACGGCGCCCCGCCGCATGCGGGCTTCGCCTTCGGCATCGACCGGCTGGCGGCCCTGCTGGCGGGGGAGGAGAACATCCGCGAGGTCATCGCCTTCCCCAAGACGCAGTCGGGCGCCGACCCGCTGACGAGCGCACCGAGTCTCGTCGAGCCTGCCCACCTGGCCGAACTCGGCCTCCGCCTCCGCCCCTCCTGAGTTCCGGCTTCCGCGTCATTCCGGCCCCCAGAGGTCATTCCGGCGGAGAGCCTGCCCCGGACTTGATCCGGGGCCGGAATCCAGAAGAGGGCGACCTGGCCTGCAGCGCCGCCGGATATTCACCAGACTCGTAGCCGATGGCCGACAGCCTGTTCGCCGACCGGGCCCGCCGCGAGGGGATACGCCGCCAGCCCTTGGCGGCCCGCCTGCGTCCCCGGACGCTCGACGGCATCGTGGGTCAGGACCACCTGGTGGGTCCGGGCGCCCCGCTGCGCCTGCTCATCGAGGCCGACAGGGTGTCGTCGCTGGTGCTGTGGGGCCCCGCCGGCACCGGCAAGACGACGATCGCCGAGGTCATCGCCGCAAGCACGGCCAAGGCGTTCGTGGCCCGCAGCGCCGTGTCGGCCACCGTCAAGGACGTGCGTGCCGAGTTGGCCGCGGCCACCCAGCGCCTGGGCGAGCACGAACAGGGCACCATCCTGTTCCTCGACGAGGTGCACCGCTTCAACAAGGCGCAGCAGGACGCCCTGCTCCCGGCGGTGGAGTCCGGGTTGATCGTGCTGGTGGGGGCAACCACGGAGAACCCCTACTTCGAGGTGAACCCGCCGCTGCTGTCACGCTCGACGCTCTTCCGGTTGCACCCCCTCGACGATGAGGCCCTGGGAGTGTTGCTGCAGCGGGGCCTGGAGGCGACCGGCGCCGGCGCCGACCCCGACGCCCTGGAACACCTCGTGACGCGGGCGGGGGGCGACGGGCGTGCCGCCCTGGGCGCCCTGGAGGTGGCCGTCGCCCTCGCAGGCGAGCGCGGCGAGCCGCCCGAGGTGCGCCTCGCCGACGCCGAGGCCGCCGTGGACGCGGCCGCCCTGGGTTACGGCGTCGACGACCACTACGACGTGATCAGCGCCTTCATCAAGAGCATCCGCGGCTCGGATCCCGACGCCGGTCTGTACTGGCTGGCGCGGATGCTGGAGGCCGGCGAGGATCCCCGGTTCGTGGCGCGGCGGCTGGTCATCCTGGCGTCGGAGGACGTGGGCATGGCCGACCCGCAGGGCGTGCTGGTGGCCGACGCCGCCGCCCGGGCCGTGGAGTACGTGGGGCTGCCCGAGGCCGGCCTGAACCTGGCGCACGCCGTCGTGTACCTGGCCACGGCCCCGAAGTCGAACCGGGTCACCGTCGCCCTGAGCCGGGCCCGCGAGGAGGTCCGCTCCCGCCGGGGCGAGGTGCCCCCGCATCTCCGCGACGCCCACTACCGGGGAGCGGAGGGACTGGGCCACGGAGAGGGCTACGAGTACCCCCACGACGACCCCCGCGGCTGGCGCCCCCAGCAGCACCGCCCCGAGGGGGCCGGCGGCGGCGTGTACTACGAGCCGTCGCCCCACGGCGTCGAGCAGGAGATCCACGACCGCTGGCTGCGCACCCGCCGGCAGCCGCCGCCGGGCGAGGAACCCGAGGGCCCCGCGCGGTGATCGTGGTGGCCGCGGCGCCACCATGCACGAACAGCTGCCGGGTCGGGCCTACTGTCAGGCTGCGCCGGAGTCCGATGGAGCGTCGTAGGAGCACTTGTTGAGAGTTCGACTCGATCCGATGCGCTTCGGCTCCTGGTATCGCCGGGTCTCTCGATACCCGATGCGCTTCGGCTCCTGGTATCGCCGGGTCTCTCGATACCCGATGCGGAGGCCGTTTTCCCGCGGCTCGGTGGCGCTGCTCGCCGTGCTGGCAGCGGTCCTCCTGGGAGTGGTGCTGTCCGACTCGCCCGGGAGCGAGGTTTCGGGGGGTGCGCGCACAGCGGAGGCGCCGGAGGCGCCGGCGCCCTCCCGGGCCAGCCCGACCCCGGCCGGAGTAACCGGGCAGGACGCATCGACGCGAGGGGTCGGCCGGTCCGCCGCCGAGGACCCGACGTCACAGTCGCTGGTGCCGAGCACCGCCGCGTCCGCCGGGGCCGAGCGCCGCTGCGCACCGCGCGCTCCGGAGGGGCTTCAGATCAGCGACACCTCGCCTTCGGCGGCCGCTGTCGAGCTGTCGCAGGCGATGTACGACTGCGCGCACGAGGTCGGTCTGGCGTTCGCCGATGATCCCGATGCGATCTCGACCCTGCTGTCCCGCGGGCTTCGCGGTCCGCTGCTGCTGGTCGGCTCCCTCTTCGACGTCCGTCTGGCGAATGAGGTCAGGCGCCTCGCCCCGGAGCGGATCGTGGCTGCGGGATTCGACGAGCGGGGCCTTCCCCGCACCTTCGTCGGCTTCGCCTTCGAACCGGTGCCCGTGGATCAGCAGGCGACGTTCGCGCCGCCCGACGCGCCCTACGACCGCCTGTGGATCGTCGACGACGCCGAGGTGGCCGCGCCGTTGGCGGCTCTCGGCCAGCGGATCGGCGTCGGGGTGATCGCTGCGCCCGCTGACTTGCGGGCGGCGTCGGTGGAGGCGAGGGAGACGATCGCGGCGGCTGCGGAGGTGGAATTCCTGTCGGACTTCGGTGAGGACGCGGCATGGCAACTCGACGTCATCCGCCGGGGCGATGAGATACCCGGCGGCGGTCTGGTCATGTTCGGATCCGAGCCCCGTCGCCGCTTCGTGGCCATGTACGGCCATCCGGCGTCGCGAGGTCTCGGCGTGCTGGGAGAGCAGGGTCCCGCGGAGGCTGTCGAACGTCTCAGATCCATCGCCGCCGGCTACGACGCGGACGGCTCAGTCGTCGTCGGAACCTTCGAGATCATCACCACCGTGGCGTCGGCCGCCCCCGGGCCGGCGGGGGACTATTCGAGTCTGACCGCCCTGGATGTGATCAGGCCATGGGTCGATATGGCGGCCGCCAACGGCCTGTACGTGGTCCTGGATCTGCAGCCGGGACGGACCGACTTCCTGACCCAGGCGAAGATCTACGAGGAGTTCCTCCGCCTTCCCCATGTCGGGCTCGCCCTGGATCCGGAGTGGAGGCTCAAGCCGAACCAGTTCCACATGGTCCAGGTCGGCTCGGTTGACGCGGCGGAGATCAACCAGGTCTCGGAGTGGCTGGCCGCTCTCGTGCGTGAGGAGGCGCTGCCCCAGAAGCTGCTCGTCATCCACCAGTTCCATTACGACATGATCACTGACCGTCATCGGATCGAGACCCCTCCCGAGGTCGCGGTGCTGATCCACATGGACGGTTTCGGCAGTCCAGGAACCAAGCAGGACACCTGGAACAGGTTGACCGCGCCCGCCGACGCCGACGGGTTCTACTGGGGCTGGAAGAACTTCTATGACGAGGACATACCGATGGTCGGCCCGGAGTACGTGCTGAACCTCACCCCGACGCCGCTCTTCGTCTCGTTCCAATAGGCACTCCAAGGAGCGAGATGCGCGGTCCGGCTAAAGTTCCTGCGATTGGTGTCGACCTTGGAGGACTAGGGAGTCCAAGATCCCATTCTGGAGGAGCGCCCTTCGAATCCCGCCGAACTCGCAAGGTCACGGCTGTTGGCCATCCACCTATTGGGTGCTCCGACGGGCGAGACGGCCCGCCGTCTCGATGAGACAAGGGGGATGAAACCAAATGAGGATCAAGAAACGGTTGTTGGCCGTTCTCCTGGCGGTGGTCGTCGCCATGGTTGCGGCTGGGTGTGGCATGGGGTTCGAGCCGGCGGTCGAAGAGGCGACCCCGGCGACGGAGGCCGCTACGACGACTCAAGCACCTGAGCCCACCACGACGACAGCCGCACCCGAGGTCACGACGACGACCGCGGCGCCTGAGGCGACCGCGACCACCCCGTCGGCGCTGACCGAGGCCGATCTGATCGATGTCGGCGCCGAGCCCGGCTCGGGCGAGGGCATCAAGATCGGGTACATCTCGCTCGGCGACTCCATACCGTTCGTGAAGCTCGTCTCGGACAACGTTCGCGAGCAGGCCGAGATCGCCGGTGCCGAATTCGTGTTCTGCGACGGTGAGGTGGATCCGACCAAGTCGCTCGAGTGCGCGCGCACGCTCGGTGTCCAGGAGGTTGACGTGGTCATCAACTTCAACCTGTTCGAGGATGCGGCTGCGGAGATCTGTGAGGCATACGGCAACAAGCCGACCATCTCGATCGACATCCACCAGACGTGCGAGACCTCGTTCTTCGGGGCGGACAACTTCCGGGCGGGCTTCATGACCGGAGCCTCGACCGGACTTCACATCCAGGCCAACTTCGACTGCGAGTACGACGAGTTCGTGCTGCTCAACGCGTTGGCCGCGGGTCAGGTGGTCATCGAGCGCGGCGACGGCGCCGTTGCGGGGTTCGAGGAGATCTGTGGAGAGATCCCCGAGGACAAGTTCACGTTCGTCGACGTGCCGTCGATCGCAGTGGACGAGGCGAGGGTGAACTTCGGTGACTGGCTCACCACCCACCCCGATGCCGAAGTCATCGCCGTCGCCTCGACCAACGACGACATGTTCCTCGGCGCCATCGCGGCCACCGAGGCTGCGGGTCGCGACGGTCAGGTCTTCGGCACCGCGCAGGGAGCAGACGAGAGCTCCTGGGTTCGGATCGTCTGTGACGAGAGCTGGGTCGCCGACACGGCGTACTTCCCGGAGCGGTACGGGCGGACGACGGTTCCGGCAGCCATCGCGGCGGCTCAGGGGATCGAGATCCCGGATCCGTTGTTCGTCAACCACATCGTGCTGACGAACAACCCCGCGATCCTGGGAACGGACCTGTTCCCGACTGCGCCCTTCACCGACTTCTATCCGGACCAGACCTGCGGCTAGCGACCGAGGTTCGATGGAGGCCTGAGTTGACAAGGACCCCGGGCCCTTTCCGGCGAAGGGCCCGGGGTCCCCTTCTCGACCGGACGAAGGAAGGCCCCACCGAGGTGCTGAAGTAGGAGATCGACGGTGAGGACGACCAAGGCATCGAGTCCCGCCAACGCCGCTGAGCTGGACGTTCGGACCCGATCGCGGCTCGGGCGCGTTCCGGAGTGGGCCGCATTGCTCGTGGTGCTGCTCGCCCTCGGCACCTTCTTCGCGATCCGGTCGGAGTTCCTCCTGAGACCGAACAACCTGGTCAACGTCGTGACCAACGTGGCGGTGCTCGGGATCATCGCCGCCCCTGGGACGATGCTGCTCATCGCCGGACAGGTCGACCTGTCGGTCGCCTCCTGCGCCGTGTTCGTCGGGATGGTGATAGCGAATGTGGCCCCCACGTCGCTGACACTGGCCATCTTCGCCGCCATCGGAGCCGGCCTCCTGGTGGGGATCATCAATGCGGTGGGAGTGGTCGTGCTCCGGGTCAATTCGATCATCACGACCCTGGCGACGCTCGCCGCTTTCCGGGGCGCCGCCAAACTGGTCTCCGGAGGCCAGACGCTCATTCTCGACGGGTTCGGTGCGCTCGGGACCAACCGGATCCTGAGCGTCCCACTCTCGGCGTACATGTTCGCCCTCGTCGCGTTGCTCTACCACCTGGTCCTGCGATACACCAGGTTCGGGAAGCACATCTACGCAATGGGCGGCGACGACCGGGCCGCCCGCCTCGCCGGCATCCGGGTCAGCAGGAACATCGTCGTCGGTTTCCTGCTGTCGGCGGTGAGCGCGATCCTCGCCGGCCTGATCCTGGTGTCACAGCTCGGGGCCTCGTCACCCATCGCCGCTCAGGGGCTCGAGTTGCAAGTGATCACGGCGGTCATCCTGGGCGGCGCCAGCCTCAACGGTGGCCGCGGCTCCATGATGGGCACGATCGTCGCGGTCTTCATCATCGGACTGCTCGACAACGGCCTCAACCTGCTGAGCGTGCAGTCGTTCTGGCAGGAGATCATCCTGGGAGCCCTCCTGCTGTCGGCGGTCGCCTTCGACCAGTTCAGGATCAGGGTGAGCCAGCGGTGACCCGACGAGTTCGGTGGGAGGAGCGTTCATGATTGGGACTGCGCCGTTCGTCCAGACGGTCACCGGCCCGGTCGCCCCGGAGGAGCTCGGCGTGACGATGCCCCACGAGCACGTCTTCCTGCTCAACCCGTCGTTCGTCGAGCCGCAGGAGGCGTCGGAGCGTTTCCGGGCCCACGAGCCGGTGTCGGAGAGCAACATCGAATGGGTCCGCCAGTACTGGACCAGCAACGTCGACAACCTCCAGTTGTACGACGAGGAGGTCGCCATCGAGGAGGTTCGGTGGTACTACCGGGCCGGCGGCGACGCCATCGTCGACCCGACGACGCGGTGGATCGCACGCGACCCCCGGGCGCTGTTCCGGGTCTCACGGGCCACCGGGGTCAAGATCGTCACCGGCACCGGGTTCTACGTCGCCGAGACCCACCCCGCCGACATGGACCGGCGATCCGACGCCGACCTGGCAGCCGAGATGATCCACGAACTCACCACCGGGATCGACGACACCGGTGTCAAGGCCGGGTTCATCGGCGAGATGGGCTGCTACTGGCCGATGCGGGACGCGGAACGCAAGGCCCTGCGCGCCGCCGCCATCGCCTCGCTGGAGACGGGCGCCGCGGTGATGGTGCACCCGGGCCGCGATCCTGCCGCCCCGGCCGAGATCATCGACGTGCTCACCACCGCCGGCATGGACACGAGCAGGATCATCATCGCCCACATCGACCGGACCGTCCTCGAGCCGAAGGAGGTCCTGGACCTCGCCGAGACCGGCGTCTACCTCGAGTACGACATCTTCGGCCAGGAGATCTCCATGTTCCCCACCGTGGGCGTGATGACCGACGCCGGGCTCGTGCCGAGGCGTCCGGCCGGGCTGTCGATGCCGAACGACGCCGAACGTCTCGACCGGGTGGATCTCCTGGTGGAGCACGGGTTCGCGGAACGGGTCCTCATGTCGATGGACATCTGCACAAAGCACCGCCTGCACCGCTACGGCGGGCACGGCTACGACTACATCGTGGAGCACATCGTCCCCTGGATGCGGAGGCGAGGCACGCCCCAGGAGGTTCTCGACACGATTCTGCGAGCGAATCCGCAGCGGGTGTTCAGCATGACCGGCGCCGGTGGGCGCTGAGGGATGGCCCGGCTGAGAGCGGGCGTGATCGGAGCCGGCTCGTGGGCCGTCGCCTCCCACATCCCGAACCTGGTGAAGCGCACCGACGATGTCGCACTCGTCGGCTTTGCGCGGCCCGAGCAGGCGCTGATCCCGTGGATCGCCGAGCAGTTCGGGTTCGAGCGCGGCGTCACCGATCACCGCGAGCTCCTCGAGATGGGCTTGGACGTCTGCATCGTCTCCAGCCCCAACCGGTGCCACTACGAGCACGCCAGGGCCGCCCTGGAGGCGGGTGCCCATGTGATGGTCGAGAAGCCGTTCACGATCGACCCCGCCGATGCCTGGGATCTCGTGGAGACAGCCGAGCGGCTCGGGCGACACCTCGTCGTGGCGCTCGGTTGGAACTACAAGCCGATGGTGATCCGCGCCAAGGAGCTGGTGGAGGAGCACGGGGGCTTCGGCGAGGTGGAGCACGTGATGGTCGACATGTCCTCGGCGGCGCGCGAGCTGCTCGCCGAGGCCCGGTCGTACGACGCAGGGTCGCCGGTGGCGACGGCGCGGCCCGAGACGTACACGGATCCCTCTCTCTCGGGGGGCGGATACGCCCAGGCCCAGGTGTCGCACGCACTCGGCCTGGCGCTGTGGCTGGCCGAGGGCCTGCGGGCGTCCGAGGTGTTCTCCATGATGACGGCGCCCCTCGAGGCGCCCGTCGAACTCCACGACGCGATCTCCGTCCGGTTCACCAACGGGGCGATCGGCACGGTCTCGGGGACTTCGTGCCACCTGGGGTACCACGGCAACAAGCACGTCCTGTCGGCGCGCATCATCGGGTCCGAAGGAATGCTGTCAGTGGATCTGGGGCGTGAGCTCGTCCACTGGTTCGGCGGCGCCGACCAGGACATCGACGTAGAGCTCGACGACAGCGCCGGGGACTACGACTGCGACGGCCCGGTGCACACCCTGATCGACCTCGCCTTGGGACGCGACGCCCGCAACCGGTCACCGGGACACGTCGGGGCGAGATCGGTGGAGATCACCGAAGCCGCCTACCGGAGCGCCGCCGCGGGACGCGTGGCGAAGGTGCGCTGATGCCCGGCCGGCGCGCGCTCGTGGCGGGGAGCGCCGGAGGCATCGGCCTCCGAGAAAGGATGCTCAGCCTGCTTCGGAGATGACCAGCTCGCCCTCGGCACCGATCTCGACGACATCGGTCAGCGTGAACACAGCCGCCACCTCGTGCCTGCCCGGCGTGAGCGACAAGCAGGGCAGCTCGATCACCATGTTCTGGTCGCGGCGCACGTAGAAGCCCGACAGTGGCCCCAGATCGGCGATGGCGGTGTCGGTGTGCCCCTCCCCGACGCTCGGGTTGGACAACCGCCCCGCACTAGGTCATCACCCACCCTCCGTTGACGTCGACGCTCGCTCCGTTGATGTACGACGCATCGTCGGAGGCCAAGAACGCGATGACCGCAGCCACCTCCGATCCGTCCCCCAGCCGGCACAGCGGGCTGGCGGCGAGCACCGACGACTCGAGATCGGGATCCCTGTCGAACTGGCCGCGGGCCATCGGGGTGTTGATCGCCCCGGGGAGCACGGCGTTCACGGTGACGCCGGACCGGCCGTAGTTGCGGGCGAAGTTCTTCGTGACG
>JAPPKQ010000259.1 GCA_028819945.1 bacterium
CCTCCAGGGCCTGCTCACGGGGCAGCGTGGTGAATGTGCGGACCCGCATGGGACCCGGCAGGTCGATCAGCGGCACCCCCTCGCTGCGGGCCACCAGCGCGGCCTCGCACATCAGGTCCAGGAAGGCCTCCCGCAGCGCCGGCGTCACGAACATGCGGTGGTAGATCGACCGGGTCAGGGCCACCACGCCCATTGCGGCCACGGCCAGGGTGGCCTTGGTCCACTGCACCGAGGTGATGTCGGGGCGCTCGGTGATGCGCTCGGGCAGCGCGGCGGCGATCCGGGCGGCGGTGCCGGGCGTGGTCCCGGCGACGTCGCCCACGTAGGTCGCCCCGGTGAAGCTGTACTCGGCCACGCCGGGGCCGACGAGTGTGCCACCCACCATCGACACCCCCTCCACGGCGGCCGGGCCGAAGCGCTCCACCAGCGGGAGGGCCTGGTCCACCCCGTTCTGCACCGAGAAGGCCATCGAGCACCGGCCGGTGTATGCGTCCAGCAGCGCCGGCACGTCGAACGACTTGGCGGCCACGAGCACGAGGTCGGCGTCGCCGGCTGCGGTCGGGTCGTCGGTGGCATCGACGTGGTGGATCCTGCTGCCGGCGTCGAACGAGCGGACCTCCAGTCCCCGCTCGCGCACCGCCTCGGCGTGCGGCCGGCGGGCCACCAGCATCACTTCGGCGCCGGCGTCGGCAAGCCAGCCGCCGTAGACCGAGCCCAGAGCGCCCGCCCCGAGGACGACGACCCTCACGGGGCAGGCTCCGTCGTCGGACCGAAACCGGTGCCTGGATTCCGGCATTCGCCGGAATGACGGGTGGGGAGCAGCCGGTGCCAGTGAGCCACGCCACTCATCGCCTTCGCTCCGTGGCGAGGCGGTCCCAGGTGCCGGGCGTGAGGCCCTCGGCGCGGAGTTGGAACTTCTGGACCCGCTCGGAGGCGTTGCGGGGCAGCTCGTCCATCCAGCGGATATAGCGCGGCACGGCGAAGTGCGCCATCCGGCCGGCGCAGTGCTCGATCAACTCGTCGGGGCCGAGGGTGCGGTCCGGCTTCAGCACCAAGCAGGCCAGCACCTCCTCCTCGCTCAGCTCCGAGGGGACACCCACCACCGCGGCCTCCAGCACCGCGGGATGCCGTGCGATGGCCTGCTCCACCTCCCAGGAGCTGATGTTCTCGCCTCGGCGCCGCACGCAGTCCTTCATGCGGTCGATGAACGTGAGGTAGCCGTCGGCGTCGACCACGCCCCGGTCGCCGGTATGGAACCAGCCGCCCCGCCAGGCCTCCGCGGTGGCCTCGCTCATGTCGTAGTAGCCGCTGAAGGTGGCGTTCTCGGGCTGCGAGCGCACGACGATCTCCCCCGCTGTGCCAGGAGGCGTCTCGGTGCCGTCCTCGTCGACGATGCGCATGTCGTACAGGCCCGAGGGGCGGCCCGCGGTGCCGATGCGGCGGTCGGCAAGGGCGGCGGCCGCCATGCCGTTCTGGGTGACGATCGGCACCTCGGTGGAGCCGTACACCTCGGTGAGCCGCACGTCGAATCGCTCCTCGAACGGTTCCCAGATGTCCGGCGGGCACGGCGCCCCGAAGCCTCGCCGCACCGGGTGGTCGGCGTCGCCGGGCCGCGCGGGCTGCTTCCACAGCATCATCAGGAGGGCGCCCATGTAGTTGAAGGCCGTGACTCCCTTGGTCCGGCAGGTGTCCCAGAACCCGCCGGCACTGAAGCGCTGCTCCAGCACGCAGCGGGCGCCCGCCTCCATGGCGACGGTGACCGTCGTGTAGCGGGCGTTGATGTGGAACAGCGGGAAGGCCGTGTACAGCACATCGCTCGGGCCGTAGCCCATGAGCCAGCGGGTGTGGCGGGTCAGGCGCAGGTTGGCGGCGTGGCTCAGCATCGCCCCCTTGGGCGGCCCGGTGGTGCCCGAGGTGTAGAGGATCACCGCGGTGTCTGTGGCCTCGAGCGACGGCAGACTCAGCGTGGCGTCTCGGTACAGCGACGGCAGCTCGTGCACGGTGACGCCGGGACCGAACGACGGGGTACCGGCGTGGGGTGCGGGGGCACGGTACGCACCGGCCGTATCGACCATTCGCGCCGCGCCGGAACCGTCTCCCGAGCCCTCTGATCCGGCGCCGGGGCGGTGGAGGACGACGTGGCGCAGTTCGGGCAACTCCGGTATCACCTCGGCCAGCCGGTCGGCGAACTCGATGTCGCACACGACGGCCTGCGAGCGCGACTGGCCCAGCACGTAGGCGAGCCCGTCACCCCGCTGGGCAACGTTCACGGGCACGTCGACGATGCCGGCGCGGGCCATGGCGAACCAGGCGTCCACGCAGGCCAGGCTGTTGCGCATGACGACGGCGGCCCGGTCGCCGGGTACCAGACCGATGCCCGCGGTCAGTCCTGCGGCGAGACGATCGGCGTCGCGGTCCAACGCGGCGTAGGACTTCGCCTCACCCATGACCTCGATGGCCTCCCGGTCGCCATGGCGCTCGGCGCAGGACCGCAGCCACGGGCCGAGGGTCAGCGGCTGGTCCGGCACTGGATTCCGGCCTGCGCCGGAATGACGGGACGGGGACGCGCCCCGCCGGAATGACGGCCGAGCGAGGGCGGGGATGCCGGTGGACGCCGTAGGCGGCCATTCTCAGAGGCCGCCGGAGCGCCACCGGCAGCGCCGCCCGGACCGCCGCCGAACGGATTCCGGCCTCTGCCGGAATGACGATCAGGGGACACCGGACGCGGCTTCAGGTGAGGCCCAGTTCCTCGCACAGCTGCTCTTGCAGGCGGAACTTCTGGATCTTCGTGGCCGACAGGGGCCATTCCTTCACGAAGCGCACGTGGCGCGGGACCTTGAAGGAGGCGACGTTGCCCTTGCAGTAGGCGATCAGATCGCTCTCGGCGGCTTCGGCTCCTGGCATGAGCTCCACGAAGGCGGCCGGCACCTCCACGTAGCGCTCGTCGGGGATCCCGACGACCTGGGCGATCGCCACGGCGTCGTGGGTCTGCAGGTAGGACTCGATCTCGACGGCGGCCACGTTCTCGCCGCCGACCTTCAGCATGTCCTTGACGCGGCCCAGGTAGCCGACCCGCCCCTCGGCGTCCATCCGCCCGATGTCACCGGTGTTGAACCAGCCCTCGCCGTCGAAGCACTCCGCCGTCTTGACCGCGTCCTTGTAGTAGCCCTCGAAGACGTTGTAGCCCCGGCACCAGATCTCGCCGCGCTCCCAGGTCGGCACCACCTCACCGGTGTCGAAGTCCCGGATCTGCACCTCGATGCCCCGGAACGGCCGCCCCGAGGTGGTCGAGCGCACCTCCGGCGGGTCGTCGGGGGCGGTGAAGGCCACGACGCCGCCGCACTCGGTGAGCCCGTAGGCGTTCATGTGGGCCATGCCGGGCAGCAGGCTGTGGATCTCCTCCAGGGCGGCCGGCGAGGCGACGTTGTTCATGAGCCGGATGCTGCTCAGGGCGGCCGGGTCCCAGTCGGGGTGGTTCAGCATGACCGTCGTGACCGTCGGGAACGTGGAGAAGCAGATCGTGGCCTTCTCGTCGCGCAGCTGGGCGATGGCCACCGCCGGATCGAAGTGGGTGAGCGTCACGTAGGCGGCGCCCGCCTCGATGCAGCCGATGAGCGGCAGGATCGAACTCATGTGGAACAGCGGCAGCGGATCCCAGAACACGTCCGCGGCGGTCATTTCGAACCGCTCGCAGCCCACCGAGCTGGTGCGCACGAGCTGCTCGTGGGTCATGGGGCAGCCCTTCGGCTCGGCGGTGGTGCCCGACGTGTACATCATCATGGCGGTCTCGCGCAGCGCCACCCGGCTGCGCAGCAGGTGCACGGTGTCGAGCCCGACGCCCTCGGAGGCCGCCTCGAAGCCGGACCGGTCGATCATCCCCGCCGGCGAGGAACTGCCGAGCAGCACCACGCTGCGCAACTCGGGGACGGAATCGAGCCGTAGATCACCGGGGTCGGGAGCCTCGGCGAGGCCGGGGAGGCAGCCGTGGAGGATCTCCACGTAGTCGGTGTGCTGGTCGATGATGTCGCTGGTCACCAGCAGGCGCAGGTCGGCGTCGCGGGCCACGTAGGAGAGCTCACGTCCCTTGAAGCGGGCGTTGATGGGGATCACCGGGGCGCCGATGAGTGCGGCGCCGAACATGACCTCCACGAAGTCCATGCAGTTGGGCATGAGGATGCCGAGGTGGTCGCCAGGCCGGATCCCGAGCCCCAGCAGTGAGCGGGCGGCGCGCTCGGCGGCCTCCCGCAGCGAACCGAAGCTGTGGCGCTGGTCGGGGAACACCACGGCGTCGCCGTCGGGATGGCGTGCGGCGGCTCGCACGATCAGGTCACCGAGCGTGGTGACCTCCACCCACTGTCGCTCCGTGAAGCTCATGGCTGTCTCCTCCTGCCTTCAGGGCTCCGGAGAACTTAACTGACGTTCCAGGTGGGCGCTGTCGAGCCACTGCGTGAGGCGGACGATGCGGCCGTCGACGACGTCGAAGACGTCGACCGCCTCGAACGTGACGTCGGTGCCGGTGGCGCTGCGACCCTCGAAGTGGATCTCGGCCACGACCGTGGGGCCGTCGCAGATCAGCCTCGTGGGGCGGTCGGAGTGCACGGGGAAGCGCTCGAAGATCTTGGCGAACAGGTCGAGTACGGCCTCGGATCCCCGGCGGGGCCGCGACCCGCACGCCGTCAGCGCCACGTCGGGGTGCAGGAGCCGCCGCAGGGTGTCGAAGTCCTCGGCGTCGATGGCGGCGAAGTAGCGCGCCACGACGTCGCTCGGTGCGGCCGGCGGGGTGTTCATGGCTTGCTCCGCAGGATGTCCTTCACCTCATTGAGCGCCTTGAAGGACCAGCCTGCCAGGTCGGGATCGCCGAACGGCGTGATGTTCCACATGACGAGGTGGCGCAGCCCGGCGGCGTGGTACTCGGCGACCTGCTCGGCGATCTGGGCCGGCGTGCCGCAGAAGCAGTAGTAGTCCACGACGCGCGGCGGGATCCCATCGATGACCCGCAGCGCCTCGGGGCGCGACAGCGAGGCCGGCACCAGCTCGTGGAACCCCTCCGGGGGCGCCACGCCCAGCGACTCGAACACCTCGGCGGGGAGCATCACCATGAGGGCGCGCACCATGGGGGCCTCCTGCAGGCGCCGCAGCGAGGCCTCGTCGGGCGCCACCAGCACGTAGGCCAGCAGCCCGGGCGTGACCGCCTCGGCGTCCCGGCCGGCCGCCAGCGAGGCCTCGCGGATGGACCCCAGCGCCTCGGCGTAGCGCCGCGGCGAGAGCTTGGTGGGCAGCCAGCCGTCGGCGAGGCGGCCCGTGATGTCGAGCATGCGGGGCCCGTGGGCGGCGGTCCACAGCGGCGGTGGCTCGTCGGAGTACGGGGCGAGGCCCAGCACCGCGTCCTTCAGGCGGAAGAAGCGGCCCTCGTAGTCCACGGGGCCGTCGGCCCCCCACAACAGGCGGATCACCTCGATACCCTCGGCCAGGCGGCTCACGGGGCGGGAGAAGTCCACCCCGTAGGGCACCACGTTCATGCGCTCGCCCGAGCCGAGCCCCAGGATCGCCCGGCCCTGCGTGAGGTGGTCGAGCGTGAGGGCCATGTTGGCGACCATCGCCGGGTGGCGCCGCAGCAGGTCGGTAACCACCACGCCCACCTTGATGCGCCTCGTCTGGCTGCCCACCGCCGCCATCATCAGCAGCGGATCGAAGTAGGTGTGCGGGCTGGGCTGCGCGGTGGCGAACGGGGTCATGTCGGGCGTCCAGACCGAGTCGGAGTGCCAGCCCATGAGGTGGCACGGCCACCACACGGCGTCGAACCCGTCGGCCTCGTTCCGCTGCGCCAGCGACACCGCCCGGTCCGCCGGGGGCATCAACTGGCCGGGGACGCCGATCTGGATGTCCATGCCGGCCAGTCTGCTAGCGGCGGCGGAACTCGCGGTGGCGCATGCCGTGCGGGTCGATGACCTCGCGGATGAGGCGCACCTGCTCAGCGGTGGGTTCCGGGGTGGTGGGCACGTCGCCGGGCGGAAGCACCGGCTCGAATCCGGTGGCCTCCAGCACCTGCTCGAGGGTCACATCGGGGTGCACCGAGCGCAGGCGCATGTGCTTGGAGTCCGGCTCGAAGTCCAGCACGCAGAGGTTCGTGACCACGAGTTCGGGGCCGCCGCTGAGGCCGAGGCGCTCGCGCTCGTCGCCGCCGCCGAGATAGCCGGCGCAGGAGACGAAGTCCACCTTCGCCACGAGCGAGCGGGGGTTGTGGTTGGGGTTCCAGTAGTAGAGCCTCTTGTCCAGCGAGCCCATGTCGGCCAGCCCGGCGGTGCCGGGGAGCCGCACCTTCGGGGCGTGGAAGTCGCCGCCGATGACGGAGTTGTTGGCGTTGCCGAAGCGGTCGAGCTGGGCGGCGCCGACGCAGAACTTCTGCAGCCAGCGGCCGTTGAGGGCGAGTGTCCAGAAGTCGCCGTACTGCTCCACGTACATGAGGGCGTCGCGCCACAGCGGGGCCTCGAGGGTTGACGCCGGGATGGGGCCCGGCCGTGGCTCCAGGCCCACGGCGCCGGCCAGCCACACCAGGTCGGGGGCGTGGGTGAGCTTGGCCAGTTGGAAGGCGGCCACCGGCAGGAAGCTGGCCATGCCGTTGCAGGCTTGGTCGCCGTCGCTGAAGCACGAGGCCAGCACGGCGATCATCAACTCGTCGACGGTCCAGTCCCCCGCCGGCGGCGAGTCGAGGTAGGCGGGCGTGCCCATCAGCCTGCCTCCCAGCGGGCCAGCGCGGCCATCCGCTCGGCGCCCCCGACGGCGGCCAGGTACGCCTCGTGATCGTCAGGGCCGTACACGTAGCTCTCCAGGAACGCCGCCACGTCGTTGTCCGAGCCGGCCGCCGCCACCCAGGCCAGATGCAGCGCCGCGTCGTAGCCGTACAGCGGGTTGAACGAGGTGGGATGCGCCCCCCACGGGACCTCCACGACGGCGTCGACCATGAAGCCGGGCAGGACGGTGCGGTCGGGGTTGGCGCGCAGCACGTCGCTGTCGACGATCTGCTCGGTGGTGACGATCACCCGGCGGGCGGCCTTGGGCATGATGCCGACGTCGGGCCACAGCGCCGTCGGCTCGTACTGCACGTTGCCATGGCGGTCGGCGCGGTGGCAGTGGATGAGCGCCACGTCGGGCACCAGCGCTCGGCACGCCACCACGGGCGGCCCCCCGAACGGATCCTCCAGCATCGTGAGGTTCTCGTTGATGTCGATGAGGTCGGTGCCGATCATCCCCCGGGTGGGCAGGAACGGCAGGTTGCGGGCGCCGGCGCCGAGGCGGGCCAGCAGCGCCGTCTCGGAGAGTTCCTCCATGCAGATGCGGCCGTCCTCCACGGCATGGCGGTAGTGCTGCGCCAGCCCGAACTGCTCCATCGAGACGGCGTTGCCGGTGAAGCGGTTCATGCAGCCCGCGGCGGCCAGCCAGTCCAGGGCGATGCCTCCCACCAGGCACACCAGCCCCAGTTCGCGGCGCTGCTGGCGGATGAGCTCGCGGACCATAGCCATGGGCGCCGCCTGCGTGGCCATGTTCTGCAGTGCCACGACATCGCCATCGGAGACCAGCGACGCGGCCTCAGCGAGCGTCGTCTTCTTCACCTGCACCGGCCCGCTCCCCCGCTCACACCAGCTCGATGATCTCGCGGCCGCCGTGCAACTCGATGACCTGCCCGCAGCAGTAGTCGCTGGCCGCAGACGCCAGCCACAGGCAGGCCTCGGCGACGTCGTCGGGCCGGCCAGGGCGCCCGATGGGGATCCGCTCCTCGATGCGCCCGATGAGCTCGGCGGGCATGCCGAGGCCCGTCTCGGGGTCGCGAGCGCTCGTCATGCGGGTGCCGGCGATGTAGCCGGGCGCCACGGCGTTGACACACACGCCGAAGCGCGCCCACTCCCGGGAGACCGACTTGGTGAGCCCGATGACACCGGCCTTGGCGGCGGAGTAGTTGGCGTTGCCGGCGAGGCCGTAGATGCCGTTTATCGAGGCCACGTTGACGATTTTCTTGCAGCCCTCGGCGGCGATCTGCGCCCGGTCGGTGCGTCGCAGCCAGGGCGCCGCGGCCCGGATCATGTTGAAGGTGCCGCGCAGCACCACGTCGAGGACCGCATCCCAGTCCTCGTCGCTCATGCGGTGGACCATGACGTCGCGGGTGAGCCCCGCGTTGTTCACCAGGATGTCCAGGTCGCCGAAGTGCTCGGCGGCTGCCGCGGTGATGGCCTCGGCCTCGTCGACCACCGAGCCGGGCGCCGCGGCGGCCCGCCCACCGGCGTCTTCGATGGCCGCCACCAGCTCGGCGACCGCGGCGGCGTCGATGTCGTTGACGGCGACCGCTGCTCCGGCGGCGGCGAACCGGGTGGCGATGGCGGCGCCGATCCCGCGACCGGCACCTGTCACCAACGCCACGCGCCCCTGCAGGGCCCCATCAGCGCCGCACGGGGTCATCTCGGGCCCTCGCCACTTGGCTGGCCTGGATTCCGGCCTTCGCCGGAATGACGGATCGCCGGGCACCGGCCTTCGCCGGAATGACGGTGGAGGTTGCCGGTGTCATGCAGGCTCCTAGAACGATCGCGGGAGCCCGAACGACTCGGCGATGTTGTTGCGGGCCATCTCGTTGCTGATGGGGCCGATGCGGTAGAGGCGGGCGTCGCGCCAGTAGCGCTGCATGTTGGTCTCCGCTGCGTAACCCATGCCGCCGAGCATCTGGATGCCGTGGTCGGCGGCCTTCCCGGCGTACTCCGAGGCACACACCTTGGCCATGTTGGCCTCGATGCCGCAATCGCGGCCCTGATCGGACAGCCAGGCCGCGTAGTAGGTCAGAAGTTCGGCCTGCTGGCGCCACATGGCGATGTCGGCGATGAAGTGCTGCAGGGCCTGGAAGGAGCCGATCTTGCGCCCGAAGGCCTCACGCTCGTTCAGGTGCTCCACGGCGTCCTCGAGGACCGCGTCCAGGATGCCGGTGCACAGCGCGGCCACCATGATGCGCTCGTTGTTGAGCGTGGAGAGCATGCGGTAGAAGCCCATGCCCGGCTCGCCCACCACGTAGCGGTCGGGCACGAACACGTCGTCGAGGAACACCTCGCAGGAGCCCACGGCGCGCATGCCCAGCTTGGGGATCTGGCGGGTCTCCAGGCCGTCGCTGGGGTTGGGCACCAGGAACAGCGTCACCCCGTGGGCGGCCTTGTCGGGGCTGTCGGAGGTGCGCGCCATGAGGAACAGGTAGTCCGAGACGTGGGCCGCGGTGGACCAGATCTTCTGGCCCGTGATCCGCCAGCCGCCCGGCACTTCGACCGCCCGGGTCTTCATGGCGCCCATGAGGTCGGTGCCGCCGGACGGCTCGGTCACCGAGATCGCCACCCGGATGTCGCCGGTCGCCAGGCTGGGGATCAGCTCCTCGCGCACGTCCTGGCGGGCGAAGGCGTTGATGGACTTGGCGCAGAACGAGGAGATGCCGAAGATCCAGGTCAGCCCGGCGAGGGAACGGGCGAGCTCGCGGGTGAGGATCATCTGGGTGAGCACGTCGCCGCCGGCGCCGCCCAGCTCCTCGGGCAGGCCAATGGCGTGGAAGCCGGCCGCCGACATCTTGTCCCAGAGCTCGAACGGGTACTCGAACTCCTGCATCTCGATGTCGCGGGCGACGTTCTTGGGACACTCCTTGTCGACCCAGGAACGCACCGTCTTGGCGAAGAGCTCCTGTTCGGGCGTCAGCGAGAAGTCCATGGGTTTCCGTTCTTCGGGGTCTCGTCGGTCAGTAGCGCCAGCCGTCGCCGAAGAAGGCGATGCGGTGGCCCAGGTAGTCCTCCACGCAGGTGAGCGCGGCCCGGGCGGCCCGGTCGGTGCCGATGCCGCGGCTGCGGAACGTCTCGGAGGCGAAGTAGAGGCCCTCCACGTTGGGGGCGCGCCAGTGCGGGCGGAATGTGCCCACCAGCATCGGCTTCTGCACGACACCGAAGGGCGGATCGAAGACCAGTCCCCGGCGGCGCCACACGTGGTCGCGCAGCCCTGGGTACATCTCGAACAGGCCCGCCTCGAAGCGGTCGTACATCTCGCCGACGTAGCGGCGATCGCGGCCCTTGAAGCCGGGAATGACGCCGCCGGTGCAGTAGAGGTGGACGCCGGGCGGGGTGGAGTCCGGGTCCATGGCCGTCTGGTCGTACATGAACCCCGGCGTGGGGCTGTGCGGCGTGGCCAGCCAGGTGGACAGCTCGCGGGGGTCGTACATGGTGACCGGCTCCTCGGTCGCCAGGTAGAGGCCCAGCCACGACACCCGGTAGGCGTCCTGGGCGAGGTAGCGGATCTGGTTGACGTACCAGTCCGGCAGGTGCCAGTCGGGCACCACCCGCAGCACGCTCCACACCGGCAGGGTGGAGATCACGCAGCCGGTCTCCAGCACCTCGCCGGGCTCGACGTCGTTGGGCACGACGATGCCGTCGCGGCCGAGCGCCACGCCGACCACCTCGCCATTCTCGATGAGCACCTGATCGGCGGCGCAGTTGAGGCGCACCTCGCCGCCGTGGCGGCCGACGGCGCCGGCGAGGTCGCGCCACATGCCGTCCCATCCCTGGCCCGGCCAGCACGAGTAGGCGGCCATGTGCCGCTCCTCGTAGTGCATCTTGCGCACCCACAGGTTGTCACTGGCCGAGTGGTCCCACCAGTTGTCGGTGAGGCACTCCAGCACGGCCAGAAACTCGAACAGGTCGACCACGCTCTGGTCGGTGGTGTGCTGGTGGATCCAGGTGCGCATGGGCCGGTCGTCCCAGGCCTCCAACTCGTCCCAGGAGGTCTCGACGAGGGCCTTGATGACCTTCTTCAGCTCGGTCTTGTTGCCGCTGTAGCGATCGCGGATGGAGCCCCAGCGGCGCGCCTCGTTGTCCCAGACGGGCATGTCGTGGGACACCTCGCCGTGGATGAGCTCCTCACCCACGTACTCGAAGATCTTGGTGATGCCCGAGCCCCCGTCCTCGATGAGGTGGCCGCCGAGATTGACGCGGAACCCCTCGTCGTCGACGGCCAGGGCGCGCCCGCCCAGGTGGGGTGACCGCTCCAGCACGCAGACGCTGCGACCATCGCGCGCCAGCAGTGCACCGGCCGAGAGCCCGGCGGCGCCGGCGCCGATCACGACCACGTCGTAGCTGGACATCGAGGATCCTCTCGCTCGGGCACGACGAGGGGCCGATGACCGCCGCTCTCCGGCGCACCCCTCCAATGTCGATCGTATCAAACGGTCGTTTGACACACAAGACGGATGGCCCGAGGGCCGGCACTCGCGGTGATGCACCCGGAGTGCCGGGCGAGCGCTGGCCGGACCGTTGAGCTACGGGTTGCAGCGCGTGTTCACGGGGCGCAGCGAAGCACCGTCTGCATCGAGCCTTCGCTGTCACCGGGCATCACCCCGGTGGGCAGCAGGATGGGGGTGTCGATTCCGACGTCCCGGTATTCGGCGACGCGGCGGCGCACGGCGTCCTCCCCCACCGCGCACACGGCCTCTACCACGGCGTCGTCCACGCAGTCGAGCGCCTCGCGCCGGTCGCCGGCTGCCCAGGCCTCGGCGGCCTCTGTAAGGCGCGGGAAGCAGCCCGCGAAGCAGTGCTGGTGGGTCGGCACCATGGCGTAGGCCAGCACCGCCCGGCGCATCCGTTCCCGCGCCTCGTCGGGCCGGTCGCCGGCGTAGCCCCAGAACGAGCACACGAGCTCCACCGAGTCGGGGTCACGACCGGCGGCTCGGGCCGCCTCGTGGACGACCGCACGCTTGGTCGCCACCTCTCCGGGCGGGCACCAGGCCAGGAAGGCGCCGTCGGCCACCGTGCCGGCCAACGCCAGCATGCGGTCGCCCATGGCGCCGAGCCACACCGGCACCGGCTCCGGCGGCGCCATCTCCAGGCGGAAACCCTCGCAGCGCAGTTCCTCGCCGTCGTAGCTGATCTTGCCGCCGGCCATCGCCCGGGCGAACAACTCCAGGTACTCCCGGGTGGTGGTGTAAGGCTTGCGGAACTCGATCCCGTGCCAGCGGCCCACGATGATGGGGCTTGAGGCGCCGAAGCCCGCCACGATGCGCCCCGGCGCCGCCGAGGCGAGCGTCGCGAATCCCATGGCAGCCAGGGGCGCGGGGCGGGTGTAGGTCGCCAGGATTCCCGATCCCAGGCGGATGCGGCGGGTCCGGGTTGCGGCCATACCCATCAGCGAGAGCACTTCGGCGCCGGCCACCTCACCGCAGAGCGCGGTGTGATAGCCGGCCTCCTCGGCGGCCACATAGAGCGCCAGGAACTGTCCGGCGCTGAGACCGTCCTCCACGGGCATGGTCATGCCGTAGCCGGCGCCGGCACCGTCGCCGCGGCAAACCGGCGGTTCAGTAGGGGACCCGGTCACCGCGGCGGCGTCCCCGGAAGGATCGGCGGTCTCGGGCACGATGCGGGGTGATCGATCGACGTTGCCGGGGTGCGACCG
>JAPPKQ010000262.1:0-3567 GCA_028819945.1 bacterium
GGCTATGACCGTCGGCGACGGCAGGATCGTCGCCGACTACACCGGGTCCAGCCCTGTCACCCGCTCCGGCGTCAACTCCTACCTGGCGTTCACGACGGCTTACACGCTTCACGCCACACTCTCGGTCGTTGGTCCTCGCGTGCCGCTGAACTCGGGGACCATGCGACCCATCGAGGTGTCCGCGCCGCCGCACTGCTTCTTCAACGCCCGCTACCCGTCGCCGACCGGCGGCCGGGCGATCGTGGCGCGCTACCTCGTCGACGGCGTGCAGGGCTGCCTGGCCCAGGCCGTGCCGGACCAGGTCGTGGCGTCGTCCTCGCAACTCGCCAACTCCACGATCGGCGGTGTGGACCTCGAGGCCGAGCGTCCGTGGGTGTACTACGACCTCACCTTCGGCAGCACCGGCGCAAGGCCCTTCAAGGACGGGTGCGACGGGCTCGTGTCGGGCTTCAACACCGGCAACATCCCCATCGAGATCCACGAGGCGAAATGGCCGGTCATCATCGACCGCTTCGGCTTCATTCCCGACAGCGCCGGGCCCGGCACGTACCGGGGTGGCATGGCCGTGCGTCGCGACGTGCGGAATCTGGCCGATCTGGCCCGGGTCACCAACCTCCACGACCGTCACGTCTTTCCCCCCTGGGGCCTGTTCGGCGGCGGCGCCGGGTCGCTCGGCAACATCGTGCTGAACCCCGATCGGCCCGACGAGGCCGACCTGCACTCGAAGTCCATCGTGGACATCGGCCCCGACGACGTCATCAGCTTCCGCACCTGCGGCTCCGGCGGTTACGGCGATCCGCTCCGGCGCGATCCCGCCGCGGTCCTGCACGACGTCCTGGAGGGCTGGGTTACAGTCGAGGGGGCGCGTCGCGACTACGGCGTCGTCATCGCCGACGACCGGGTGAACGAGGCGGAAACGTTAGCGCTGAGGGGGATGAGATGAGCCACCACACCTCGATCGAGCGGATGCTCGAACTGCTGTTGAAGATGGCTCGGATCCGCACGTTCGAGGAGACGATCGAGCGGCTGAACCGCGAGGGTCGCATTCCGGGATTCCTCCACACCTCGATCGGTCAGGAAGCCTCCGCCGTGGGGACCTGCGAGGCGCTCACCGAGGGCGACTACGTGACTTCCACGCACCGGGGCCACGGCCACTGCCTCGCCAAGGGCGCCGACCTGCGGGCGACGATGTGCGAGTTGTACGGCAAGGCCGGCGGGCAGAACGGCGGGCGGGGCGGGTCCATGCACGTGTCGGACTTCGGCGTCAACATGCTCGGCGCCAACGCCATCGTCGGAGCCGGGCTCGGGATCGCCGTGGGCGCAGCTCTGTCCTCCAAGTTCCGGGAGTCCGGCAACATCGCGGTGGCGTTCTTCGGCGAGGGCGCCTCGAGCAACGGCGCCTTCCACGAGAACCTGAACCTGGCGTCGTCCATGGGGGTGCCGGTCCTGTTCGTCTGCGAGAACAACGGCTACGCCCATGAGGCGCCGGTGCAGAAGATGCTCAACGTGCCCAACGTCGCCGACTTCCACACCGGCTACGGCATACCGGGCGAGATCGTCGACGGCAACGACGTGCTGGCGGTGCTCGACGTGATGACCGAGGTCACCGATGTGGTGCGGTCGACCGGGCGGCCGGCCCTCGTGGAGGCCAAGACCTACCGCCATCGCGGTCACCACGGCGGCGACTCCGGCCGCCACTACCGGCCCGCGGAGGAGATCGAGGCGTGGCTGGCGAAGGATCCGATCCTGCGGCTCAGCCGGCGGCTGGCCGAGGCGGGTGTCGACCAGGGGACGATCGACGGCGTGCTCGCCGACGCCCAGGCGGAGATCGACGACGCCGTCGAGTTCGCCGAGGCCGCGCCGCTGCCCGATCCCGAATCCGCGCTCCTCGAGGTGTACGCGGGTGATTCCGGTGAGTAGGGAGACGACTTTCCTCGAAGCGACCCTCGAGGCGGTGCGCGAGGAGATGGCACGCGACGACCGTGTCTTCGCCATCGGTGAGGACTCCGGCGTGCGCGGCGGCAGCTTCCCGATCTTCAAGGGCATCGCCCAGGAGTTCGGCGACCACCGGCTGATCGGCACGCCGATCTGTGAGGGGGCCACGACCAACACGGCCCTCGGGGCTGCGATGACCGGCATGCGGCCGATCGTGGGGCTGCACTTCGCCGACTTCATGCTTCGGGCGATGGACGAGATCGGCGACCAGGTGGCCCGAGCGCGCTACACCTTCGGCGGCCAGTGCGACGTGCCGATGGTGATCCGCGCCTACGACGGGGTGGTGAATTCGGCGGCCACGCAGCACTCGGGCGCCTACGAGGCGATCTTCGCTCACTTCCCCGGCCTCAAGGTCGTCATGCCGTCGACGCCGGCCGATGCCAAGGGACTGTTGAAGACGGCCATCCGCGACGACAACCCGGTGATCTTCCTCGAGCACAAGCGGTTGCTGCGCACGCGCGGGCCGGTGCCCGACGGCGAGCATCTCACGCCCTTCGGCCAAGCGGCGGTCCGGCGCTCCGGCGCCGACGTGTCGATCGTCGGCTACGGGATCATGATGGCTCAGGCGCTCGCCGCCGCCGAACGACTGGCCACCGACGGCATCGACGCCGAGGTGATCGACCTCCGCACGCTCGTGCCGCTCGACGAAGAGACCGTGCTGGCCTCTGTCGCCAGGACAGGTCGCCTCGTCGTGACCCACGAGTCGTGGCGCCGCAGCGGGTTCGGAGCCGAGGTGGCGGCCATCGTCGCCGAGAAGGGCTTCGCCGATCTCCGGGCACCGATCATGCGCGTGGCCGGCGAGGACGTGCCCGTGCCCTTCAGCCCGGTCCTCGAGCAGCGCGTTATCCCGAACGCCGAGGGGATCGTCGCCGCCGCCCACAGCGCCTGCGCTCATGGCTGATCGGCGGTATGTCTGCGCGATCGACACCGGCGGAACGTTCACCGACTGCGTCGTCCTCGATGACCGCGGGAGGCTGACGCAGACCAAGTCGCCGTCCACGCCGACCGAGTTGGCGCGCGGCGTGTTCGACGCCATGGGCGCGGCAGCCGGTGCGCTGGGGCAAGACCTCCGGGAGCTTCTCGCCGCAACCAGCCACCTCATCGTGGGCAGCACGATCGGCACGAACGCCGTGCTCCAGCAGCGCGGGGCGCGGGTCGGCATGATCGTCACCCGGGGCCACCGCGACGTGGTGGCGATCATGCGCGGTCACGGCCGCAACGCCGGCCGTCCCGTGGCCGAAGCCCTCGCTGTGCACCTCACCGACAAGCCCGACCCGATCGTGCCGCGTTCGAGGATCGTCGAGGTGGACGAGCGCGTCGACTGCTTCGGCGACGTCGTGGTCGGGCTCGACCGCGAGCAGGTGACCGCCGGCGTGCAGCGTCTCGTGGCGGACGGTGTGGATGCCATCGCCGCGTGCTTCCTGTGGTCGTTCATCAACGATCGCCACGAGCGCGAGGCGAAGGAGATCGTGCGAGCAGCGGCGCCGGGGCTGTTCGTGACGACCTCCAGCGAGGTGGTGGCGCGCTGGGGTGAGTACGAGCGCTGGATGGCGGCGGTGATGTCGTCGGCGG
>JAPPKQ010000262.1:3577-12007 GCA_028819945.1 bacterium
TGATCAACGCCTCGCTCGGCGACCTGACGGCCCGCTTCGTGGAGGGCATCGAGGGCCGGTTGGGTGACCTGGACTACGGGGGCCAGTTCCTGTTGATGACGTGCAGCGGCGGCTGCGTGCCCGCGGCGGAGGCGAAGCGGCTACCGGTCCTGCTCCTGGACTCCGGGCCGGTCGGCGGCATCACCGGGACGCGCTACCTGGCCCGCATGCTCGGGCACCCGAATGTCATCGCAACCGACATGGGTGGCACCAGCTTCGACGTGGGCCTCGTGCGCGACTTCGAGCCGGTGCGCTCGGGCGACCGGACCATCGGGCAACTGAAGTACTACGTGCCCAACATCGACGTCCGCTCGATCGGCAGCGGGGGCGGCTCCATCGCCTGGGTCGACGAGAACCGGAATCTCCACGTCGGACCCCACAGCGTCGGCGCCGACCCGGGACCGGCCTGCTACGGCCGCGGCGGGACCACGCCGTCGGTGACCGACGCGCACGTCACCCTCGGTGGGATCAGCCCCGACTTCTTCCTCGGCGGTGAGTTGCCGCTGGATGAAACCGCGTCGGTTTCGGCGCTCGCGGGTATCGCCGAGCCGCTGGGGATGGACACCGCGACCGCCGCGGCCGGCGTGCTGCGCATCACTGAGGCGCTGATGGCCGACCTGCTGCGGCGCATGACCATCGAGAAGGGCTTCGACCCGTCGGACTTCGTGCTCTACAGCTACGGCGGCGCCGGCGGGCTCCACGCCGCCGCCTTCGCCCGCGAGCTCGGCATCGGCACGGTCGTCGTGCCGCTGGCGGAGGCCGCCTCGGTGTGGTCGGCGTTCGGCATCGCCGCCTCCGACGTGCTTCACGTGTACGAGGCGGCCGAGTTGATGATCGCGCCCATCGATGCGGCCGCCGTGGAGGCCAACGTTAAGGCCCTGGAGCAGCGTGCCCGCCGGCAGCTCGAGGCGGAGGGCGTGGCTCCGACGGACGTTGCCCTGCGGCGCTTCGCGGCCATCCGCTACGGGCTGCAGGTGCACGAGCTCACCGTGCCGCTCGCCGGCGGTCAGATCGGCGACCGTGAGATCGCCGCGGCCATCGAGGCGTTCGAGCGGGCGTACGAGGATCGCTACGGGGCCGGGTCGGGGTATTCCGAGGCGGGATTCGAGTTCGTGTCGGTGTCGGTCGAGGCCACCGGAACGATCAGCAAGCCGGCACTGGCGACCGACGACGACGCGACGGCCGAGCCGGCGCGGACCACCAGGAGCCGCCGAAAGCACTGGCCCGAGCTGGGAGGCTTCGCCGACACCCCGATCTTCCGGCGCGAGGACATGGGACCGGGTCGCACCATCTCCGGTCCGGCGATCGTGGAGTTGGCGACGACGACCGTGGCCGTCGGCCCGGGCGACGTCTGCCGGCAGGACGCGCTCGGCAACCTGGTCTTGGAGGTGGCTGCGCATGGCGCTTGAGACCGGGTTCTACGTCCCTCCCAGCGATATTCACATCGACCCGGGGCTGCCGCTGTCGTCGGAGTACTCCGAGGAGATCGACCCGATCACCTACGAGGTCATCCGCCACAACCTCTGGAACATCAACGAGGAGCACGGGCTGACGCTGGCGAACGTCTCCGGGTCGCCGGTCGCCGTGTACGCCCACGACTTCAACCCGTCGATCCTCACCGAGCGGGGCGAGTTCGTGTACTTCGGGCCGTACATCCAGTTCTTCTCCGGCATGACCGACCTGGTGGTGAAGTGGGTGCTGGAGAACCGCAGCACCAACCCCGGCATCCGCGACGGCGACATGTTCCTGTCGAACGATCCGATGATCGGGACCCATCACCAGAGCGACGTGTTCGTGCTGTGCCCGATCTTCTGGGAGGGCGAGCTGTTCGCCTGGACGGCCAACGCCCTGCACCAGTACGACATCGGCGGCAACACCCCGGGGAGTTTCTGCGTCGACGCCACCGACGTCTTCGACGAGCCCACTCCGATACCGCCGATCAAGGTCGTGGAGGGCGGCGAGTTGCGTGCCGACGTGGTCGACATGTACCTGCGCCACAGCCGCCTGCCGCGGATCATGGGGCTCGACCTGCGCGCCCAGATCGCCGGCAACAACGTCGCCCGCGAGGGGCTGTGCCGGCTGATCAACCGCTACGGACCCCGCGTCGTCAAGGGGGTGATGCGCAAGATCCTCGACGATGCCGAGAGCGCCTTCCTGGCCAAGCTGGACGTCATCCCCGACGGCACCTGGAAGGCCAGGGGCTACCTCGAGACCGCCCATCCGGGCGACCGCGATGTCTACGAGGGTCGTATGCGCGTCCGCAAGCAGGACCACACGCTCACGTTCGACAACGAGGGCAGCCATCCCCAGACCGGGTCGCTCAACACCAGCTTCGCCGGTTGGCGGGGCGGCATCCTGGCGGTGCTCAACTCGTTCCTGTGCTTCGACATGCTGTTCGCCGTCGGCGGGGCGCTGCGCCACCTCCGTTTCGAGCCGTCGGCCGGCACGATCCTGTCGGTGGAGCACCCCGGCGCCACGAGTTGCGCGCCCGCCTTCGCCACCCAGATGGCCATCGATCTGGCCCACGAGTGCCTGGTGAAGATGGTGAGCGCGGCGCCGTCGCTGCGAGCCGGGGTCGTGGCGCCGGGAGGCCACTCCCAGACCGCTCTTGTGACATTGCACGGGATCGACCAGCGAGGCGCCAACTTCGGCACCATCCTCACCGACCACCTGCTCGGCAGTGTCGGCGCCTTCTCCACCCGTGACGGGGTGTCCACCGGCGGGCTCTACTGGGACCCGTTCTCGGTGGCGCCGAACGTGGAGTTCAACGAGCAGAGCTACCCGATCCTCACGCTGTACCGCCGGGAGACCCCCGACAGCGGCGGCGCCGGCGCCCATCGGGGAGGCAACGCCGCCTCGATGGCGTTCATCCCGCACCGCACCGGCGAGGTGAATCACGTGCTGATCGGGGCAGGTGTGGCGGTGCCGAGCGCCAGCGGTGTGGCCGGGGGACAGCCGGGCGGCACGAGTTGGTACCGCTATCGCGACGGCACCGACATCGCCGAGATGCTCGGCGGCGGGCGCATCCCGGCGAGCCTCGACGAGCTCAGCGGCGGCGACGCCGCGCCACCGCCCAAGACCGAGCTCGTCCAGTCGGGCGTGGACGTGTTCGAGTTCGGCTTCACGGCCTCCGGCGGCTACGGCGATCCCATCGAGCGGCTGCCGAGCGACGTTGCGGCGGACATCGAGGCGGGGTCGGTCAGCGAGGGCGCTGCCCGGGCGGTGTATCTCGTCGTTCCCGGTGACCCGGTAGAGACCGAGAGCCTGCGGGCGGCCGAACGCGACCGCCGCCTGGCGCTCGGGTCACCGAACGGCGCCGCCGCGGTCGAGGGGCCGGCGCTGGTGGAACTCTCCGAGCATCTGGCGATCGTCGCGACGTCCGACGGCGGCACCATCGTTTGCGCTCGCTGCCGGACGGCGCTGACCGGTGCCGGCGACGACTACAAGTCGGGGTGCATCCGCGAGGATCTGCCCCTGACGAGCGCCGGGCCTCGGGTCGGCAAGACCGAGGACTTCATCGAGTCGCCGATGCAGTTCCGCTGCTTCTACTGCCCGTCCTGCGCGCGGCGCCTCGCCACCGAGGTCGCCCGTGCCGGCGACGAGGTGCTCGACGACGTCAGGCTGGTGGTGCCATGAAGCAGATCGTGATGCCGCGGATGGGGCTCACCCAGGAGACGGGCACCGTCATCGACTGGCGCAAGGGGGTCGGCGACCGCATAACCAAGGGTGAGATCGTGCTGATCATCGAGACCGACAAGGTGGAGACCGAAGTGATGGCCGAGTACGACGGGACCATCACCGAGATCCTCATCCCGGAGGGTCTCGAGGTCCCGGTGTTCACGCCGTTGGCGGTGCTTGAAGAGGGCTGACGGTTGGACTTCACCATTCCCGACGAGTTGGCGATGCTCGTCGACAGCGTCCGCATGTTCCGCGAGCGCGAGCTCATGCCGCTGGAGCAGCAGTTCCTGCGCGACGGCCACCTGACCTCGGAGACCCGCACCGCGCTGGAGCTGAAGGCCCGGGATCAGGGGTTCTGGGCGCTGGAGGTGCCCGAGCGCTACGGCGGGGGCGGGCTGAGCCACCTGGGAGCGGCGCTCGTGGCCGAGGAGCTCTACAAGCATCCGGCCATGTTCGACTTCGGCGGTGAGCCCGAACCCGCCCTGTACCACTGCACCGACGAGCAGAAGGAGAAGTGGTTCCACCCGATCATCGTGGGAGAGAAGCGCTGCGCCTACGCCTTCACGGAGGCCGGCGCAGGCTCCGACATCGCCGGGCTGGCCACGACGGCGCAGCGCGATGGCGACAGCTGGATCATCAACGGGTCCAAGCTGTTCATCTCGTTCGTGCCGCGCGCCGACTTCGTGATCCTGTTCGCCACGGTGGACCGTGCCGCCGGCGTCCGGGGCGTCACCTGCTTTCTCGTGGCAAAGGGCACGCCGGGCTTCGAGGTGGCCCGGTCCATCCCCACGATGGGTGACGACTGGGAGCCGCACGAACTCGTCTTCACCGACTGCGTCGTGCCCGACAGCCAGCGGGTCGGCGAGGTGGGCGGCGGCTGGAAGATCACCTACGACCAGTTGACCCACGGGCGGGTCAAGATCGCCGCCTACCAGCTCGGCATCGCTCAGCGGTCCATCGACATCGCCGTCGAGTGGGCACGGGAGCGCTCCACGTGGGGCAAGAAGATCGCCTCGCGCCAGGCCGTCCAGTGGATGATCGCCGACTCGCTGGTCGAGTTGGAAGCCGCCCGGATGCTGACCTACCGGGCCGCGGTGGCCCACGACGACGGCGAGCCCAACCAGACGCACGCCTTCATGGCCAAGCTGTACGCCACCGAGATGGCCCAGCGGGTCACCGACCGGTGCCTGCAGATCCTCGGCGGGCTGGGCTACAGCAAGGAACTGCCCGTGCAGAGCTTCTACCGCCAGGTCCGGGTGTGGCGCATCGGCCACGGCACCTCCGAGATCCACCGCTGGATGATCGCCCGCGACGCCCTCGGCTCAGCCGCCAAGGACTGAGGAGCCTTTGGGCGTGAGCGATCGGATCGGCGACCGCACCTTGCGGGATCTTCTTGACGAGCGGGCGGCCCGGCGCCCCGACCACCCGTTCCTGGTCTTCGAGGACGCCGCCGGGACTGTCCGGGAATACGGCTACGCCGATTTCTCCGCTGCCGTCGACGCTGCCGCGGCCGGGCTCTCGGACCTGGGGGTTGTACCCGGTTCGAAGGTCACGTTGCACCTGCGCAACTGTCCGGAGTTCCTGTTCGCCTGGTTCGGCCTGGCGACCATCGGCGGTGTCGCCGTGCCGTCCAACGTCGCCAACACAGCCGACGAGTTGCGCTACGTGCTCGACTACTCCGACTCGGAGATGCTGATCACCGAGCCGCTGCTACTGGAGACCGCGCGGGCAGCGGCCGGTGGCATCGCCGCCGTGCGCCACGTCCTGCGCACCGACGAGCCCGAGCGCTGGATGCCGGCCGGCGGGGAGCCGCCCCGGCCTCCGCTCGGCTCGGAGGACGCGGTCGAGATCCTGTTCACGTCGGGCACCACGTCGCGGCCCAAGGGAGTGGTGCTGACCCACGCCAACTGCCTGTGGTCCGGAGAGCGGGTCGTCGCGGCCATGACCCTCGGCGACGACGCCCGCTGCCTCACCTCGCTGCCGACCTTCCACGTGAACGCCCAGTCGGTGACGGTGCTGTCGGCGCTCACCGCGGCCGGTACCTGCATCCTGCTGCAGGAGTTCAGCGCCAGCCGCTTCTGGGGCCAGATGCGCGCCCACCGGGCCACCCAGACCAGCCTCGTGGCGATGCAGTTGCGGACCCTGCTGGCGCAGCCGCCGGCCGATACCGACGCCGACCACAGCCTCGAGCGGGTCTTCTATGCCATCAACGTCACCGACGACGAGAAGAAGCGCTTCGAGGAGCGCTTCGCCGTCGAGCTGATCAACGGCTACGGGCTCTCGGAGGCCATGACGCTGGTGACCATGGCTCCGGTCTTCGGCGACAAGCGCTGGCCCTCGATCGGCCTGCCGCTATATGACCGGGAGGTGCGCATCCTCGGCGACGGCGGCACTGTGCTGCCGGCCGGCGAGATCGGCGAGATCGCGGTCTCCGGCGTGCCCGGACGCACGCTGTTCAAGGAGTACTACAAGGATCCCGACGCCACGGCCGCGGCGCTGGTCGACGGCTGGCTGCACACCGGCGACAACGGCTGGCTCGACGAGGATGGCTACGTGTTCTTCCTGGACCGGAAGAAGGACGTGATCAAGCGGGCGGGGGAGAACATCTCCGCCAGCGAGGTGGAGCGTGTCCTAGTGGAGCATCCGGCCATCGAGGAGGTCGCTGTCATCGGCGTGCCTGACCCGATCCGCGACGAGGCGGTGAAGGCCTTCGTCGTCCTGGCCGAGGGCGAGAACACCACCGCCGAGGACATCGCCGCGTTCTGCACCACCCGTCTGGCCGGCTTCAAGGTGCCGACCGTCTACGAGTTCCGGGAGTCCCTGCCCAAGACCTCGGTCGGCAAGATCGAGAAGAAGGCGCTGCGGCAGTGATCCCCGAGCTGTACGAGCAGTGCCTGCCGCTGGTTGGGGTCTCGACCACCGAGCACCTCGGCCGTATCGAACCGTTGGCGGCCCAGCGCTTCGCCGTCGCCGCTGGCGCCCTGCAGTCCGACGCCCCGCATCCGCTGCTCCTGTCGTCGGTCATGGGCTGGCACGCCGGGCCCGACGAGAGCGAGCTGTATCCCGACGGCACCGCCCACGGCTTCGTGCCGGGTGTGCCGCTGGAGGACGTCCGCCTGATGGGTGCGGGCCAGGACCTTGAGTTCCACGAGCAGCCCCGGATGGGCTCCGAAGTGACGCTCGAGACGACGGTCAGCGACGTCCAACTGAAGCACGGGCGATCCGGCGACCTGCTGCTCATCCACCTGACGCGCCGCTACACGGCCGCCGACGGCACTCTGCTCACCACCTGCCGCGAGACCTTCATCGCCCGATGACCGACCTGCTGAACGGCCCGGACCCCCTCGCCTTCGAGCCCACGAGCCTTCAACTGTTCCGTTTCAGCGCGGCCACTTGGAACCCGCACCTCATCCACTATGACAGCGGTTACGCGGAGACCGAGGGCTACCCGGACGTGCTCGTGCAGAGCCACCTGCACGGCTGCTTTCTCGTAGAGGTCGTGAGGCGCTGGATCGACGGCCGGGGCGAGTTGCGCCACTTCAGCTGGCGCAACCGTCACTTCGCCGTGCCGGGCGACGTGCTCACCTGCACCGGCCGCATCGTCGAGACCGATGGCGATCTCATCACGCTGGAGTTGGAGGAACGGAACCAGGAAGACCAGGTCTGCGCCACCGGCTCGGCGGTCGTCGCCATGACATCGAGCGGGGAGGAACCCTCATGACCGACGTCGACGAGCACTACGCCAAGCAACTCGGCGGGGTGCCGAAACCCATCAGCGGCCTGCGGGCCCACGCCCCCGAGTTCTTCGCCGGCATGGCGATCGCCCGCGCCTCGGTCATGGACAGCGACTCGCCCGAGGGCCTCGACCGGGCCATGAAGGAACTCCTGATCATCATCCTCGACATCGTCTACGACAACCCCGAGGGAGCCCTCGTCCACCTGGAGGCCGGCCTGAGGGAGGGCCTCACGCTCGAAGCTCTCCGCGAGGCCCTCCTCCTCACCGTCTACGTCGGGGGAATAGCAACCTGGGCCCGGTACGGCCAGATGATCTACGAGTCAGCCCTGGAGATGACCGCCGAGTAGCCCTCCTGGAGCGGCGCAGCGCGGCTCCAGTGCGTCGGCGAGTGCGGGGTATTCGAGGAACTGGCCGCGCCATCACCGCGTTGACACCTGGCAATTCTTCTCAGTAGTGAGTTGGCAGACTTGTCATTGGAGAGATCGCCCGTTGCAGGCGGTGATGCTGTCTGTAATTGCGATTGGCGCATCGGAAGCGTTATAATTCATACATTGTCTAATTGCATATGCTGCATTGATAGTGCGGGTAGCGCCCGGCCTCGGGCGCGATTACCACGGGTGCAGCCACGACTATTGCCGAGGAACACATGGAACCGATCCTCCCGCATGGCGAAGGCTACGTGCCCAGGGTGGCCGACGCTGTCCTGGAGCGCCGGTTGCGGTCGGCGCCGGCCATCCTGATCGAAGGACCGCGGGCATGCGGCAAGACGACGACAGCGCGTCGATTGGCTGCCAGCGAGGTTCTGCTCGAGCGGGGCATGGCTTCGGTCTCGCAGGTGTCGCTCGGCTCGCTCGCGGTACTGGAGGGCGCGACGCCTCGCCTGGTCTATGAATGGCATCACGTGCCCGACATCTGCGACATGCTCCGCCGCGAGAGCGATCGGCGCGGCGCGCCGGGGCAGTTCATCCTGACCGGAT
>JAPPKQ010000386.1 GCA_028819945.1 bacterium
TGGGGGGGGGGGGGGGGGGGGGCCCCCCGCGCGGCGGGCCCGCGGCCTCGCCGCCCCCCCCCCCCCCCCCCCCCCCCCGCCCGGACCCCCGCAGACCCCCGGAGCGCCGCAGACACGAGTCGCGGGCTCAGGAGATGTTCAGGCGCATGCCGGCGTCTAGCCGGATGACCTCGCCGTTCAGGTAGGTGTTCTCCATGATGTGGCACACCAGGGCGGCCACGTCGGCGGGTGCGCCGAGGCGCTTGGGGAAGACGTTGCCGGCGGTGATGGCGGCGATCTGCTCGTCGTTCAGCGAGGCCAGGATGGGCGTGTCCATGATGCCGGGGCAGATGGTCATCACGCGGATGCCCCGGCTGCCCAGATCGCGTGCCAGCGGCAGGGTCAGGCCGATGATTCCCCCCTTGGAGGCGCTGTAGGACATCTGGCCCACCTGGCCCTCGATCCCGGCGATGGAGCCCAGGTTGACGATCACGCCCCGCTCGCCGTCGGCGTTCGGCTCGTTGGCCGCCATGTGCTTCACGGTGTGGCGCAGCACGTCGAACAGGCCGATGAGGTTCACCTCGATGTGCGCCCGGAAGTGCTCGAGGGTGTGCACCTCGCCGCTGCGGGACAGCATCCGCTGGCCCGAGCTGATGCCCGCACAGCTCACGAGCGCGTCGATCCGGCCCCAGACAGCGGCCGCCGCGGCCACGGCCGTCTCCACGTCGGCCGCCTGGGTCACGTCGACGGGCACGAAGGCGGCATTTGCACCGAGGTCGGCGGCCACCTGCTCCCCCGCCGAGGAGGCCAGATCGGTGATGACCACCCGCCCTCCGGCGGCCACCAGACCCCGCGCCACCCCGGCGCCCAGGCCGGAGGCGCCCCCGGTGACGAGCGCGACCGAGCCCGCGACCTTCACAGTGAGATCTCCGCGTACCGCTGCGTCCGCATGTTCCCCGCGAAACGGGATCTGGTTGACGTCACAGTGGATTCCGGCCTTCGCCGGAATGACGCAAACAGGGGTGCCGGCCCGCCTGGCATCTCAGAATTCTCGCAGGCGGGCGCCGGTCGGATCCACCTCGGTGCGCAGCAGGCGCAGCTCCTCGGCGCTGGGGCGGGCCGTGGCGGGCACCTCCCCGGCGGGCAGCAGCACGTCGAAACCCGTGGCGGCCTGCACGTCGGAAACGCTCACGCCGGGGTGTAGTGACGCCAGGCGCATCCGCTTGGACGTGGGCTCGAAGTCGAAGACGCACATGTTGGTGATGCAGAGTTGCGGCCCGCCGGGCATCCCCAGGGAGGCCCGATGGTCGCCGCCGTCGCCCCAACCGATGCCCGAGCGGAAGTCCAGCCGGTCGACGAACGTGCGCGGGTCGTGGGTGGTGCTCCAGAGGTAGATGCGGGGGATCATGCAACCCAGGTCGGCCATACCGCCGCCGCCCGGCAGGCGGATCTTCGGGTTGTCGTAGGCACCGATCACGCTGTTGTTGACGTTGCCGTAGGCGTCCATCTGGGCACCCCGGAATGCGAAGGTGTTGTAGCGGGCGCCCTGGGCGTAGGCCCAGAAGTCGAACGGCGAGTTGGCCAGCATCGAGGCGCCGCCCCAGAGCTCGTCGGAGAGGGTGGAGGAGCCGACGACCTCCGGATCGGCGTCGACGGCGATGGAACTCGCCGCCCACACCAGGTCGGGGGCGTGGGTGCGCCGCGCCAGACGGTAGGCACACACCGGGATGAACGAGACGGCCCCGTTGAAGGCCCGGGTGTCGTTGGCCATGGCGCGGGAGAACGTCGCCACCATCAACTCGTCGATGGTGCAGTCGTAGCCCGGGACCTCCGGAGGTGCGCCGTTCACGCCGCCGTCCCTTCCCCTGCGGTGGCCGGTTGCACGCCGTTGGCAGCCAGGAAGTCACCCCAGGTGTCGGGGCCCGTGATGCGTTGCCCGAAGAACGCCGCGAAGGCCTCCGGCGAGCTGCACGCCGCCAGGTAGTCCTCGAAGAACCCGTTGTCGTGGCCGTAGTCGGGGAAGCACGACGTGGGGAATGCCCCCCGCGGCGCCTCGCAGACGGCGTCGACCATGAAGCGGGGGTAGGTCGTGCGGTGCGGCTCGGCGGTGAACGAGGCGGTGTCCACGATGCGTTCGGTGGTCACGATCGTGCGGTCGGCGGCGTTGACGATCTCGCTGTCCAACCAGATCAGCTTCGGGTTGACGCGGGCGTTGCCGGCCACATCGGCCTCGTGGACGTGCACGACCGCCACGTCGACCGCCAGCGGCGTGCAGGCTACGTAGGCCCGGCCGGTGGCGGCGTCGGTCTCGACTCGCAGTGCGCCCGACTCGGCGTGGAGTGCGGGAACGTCGGTGCCGAGACCGGCCACGGTCGGCACGAACGGCAGACGTCGGGCCTGCGCCTGCAGCCGGCAGATCAGCAGGTGCTCGGAGTACTCCTCCATGGTCACCTCGCCGCTCTCGACGCCCCGGCGAAAGTGCGGGGCCAGGCCGAATCCCTCGAAGCTGATGAGCCCGGCCACGACCCGCGACGCGGCACCCGCGGCCACGAGCCAGTCCACGCACATGCCCGCCACGATCGCCACCACCGTGAGGTCGCGCCTGCCCGCCCGCACGAGTTCCCGCACGAATGCCATCGGGGCGCTGTTCATGGACAGCCCGCCGAGGGCGACTGTGGCGCCGTCGGGAATCGAGGCAGCAGCCTCAGCCAGGGAGATCTGCTTCGAAACGGGGCCTGTCACGCCCAATATGTACCAAACGAGCGGTAGAAACGCAATTGCCGGACCGCTCGGCGCGAGGGCGAACCGGTACCGTGCGGACATGTCCGACGGTCTGCTCACGATGGATTTCGACGACGCCGACGTCTTCGAGGAGTTCCATCGCTTGGGCTGGACCGACGGGCTTCCCGTCGTGGCGCCGACGCCCGAGCGTGTGGCGGCGCTTCTGGACCATGCGGGGCTGTCGCCCGACAGCGTGCTCGGCACCATCGAGGCACGGGGCCGCTCGCTCAGCGCGGGGCTGGCGGCCGCCAACGCCGTCATGGCCGGCTGCGGGCCCGAGCACTTCCCGCTGGCGGCGGCGGCGCTGTGCGCCATGCTGGATCCGGCGTTCAACGCCCACACGGTGGTGACCAGCACCGGCGGGGCCGCCTTCTGCCTGCTCGTGAGCGGGCCGGTCACCACCGAGTTGCAGATGGCCACCCGCCACAACGCCCTCGGGTCGGGCAACCGGGCCAACGCCGCCGTGGGCCGCACGCTGCGCCTCGTGGCCCGCAACGTCTTCGGCGCCCGCACCGGCGAGATGGACGCCTCCTCCATCGGCCACCCGGGCAAGTTCACGCTGTGCCTCGCGGAGGACGAACCGCCCGCTCCCTGGGAGCCGCTGCGGGTGGAGTTGGGCTACGGCGTCGAGGACTCCACGGTGACGATCCTGGGCACAGAGGGGCCACGCCAGGTCGCCAACCACCTCAACCCGTCACCAGAGGGCATCCTCACCACGATGGCGACCGCCATGCGCTGCCCCGCCACCTATCCCGTCGGCAAGGGCCACCAGGCCGTGGTGGTGCTGGGGCCCGAGCACACCGCCGCGCTGACCGGGGCGGGCCGGACACGGGCGCAGGTCAGGGAGCACCTGGCCGAGGCGAGCCGCGTGACACCCGCCGAGATCGAGGCGGCCGGCGTCCTCCTCGAGGTCGGCACCCAGCACGACATGACCCCCGGGCGGGACGGGAGGCTCCCCACGGTGCTCAGCCCCGACGACATCTTCCTCGTGACGGCCGGAGGGCATGGCGCCGGCTGGTCGGCCTACATCCCGGTGTGGGCGCCGACGCTGCACAGCGTGGCGGTCACACGCCGGGTGCCGGCCCCCGGCGACGGCCTGCCGTCGCGGTAGGAGGGTCCTGGGCAATCGGCCGGCAGTATCCGCCATGACCCAGACCCTGGATTCCGGCATTCGCCGGAATGACGATCGAACGGGCTCGCAGCAGGACTGGGCCGTGCCATAGGCTCGACTCGATGGCCACCATCACCGTCGTTCGACCCGACCACGTCTCCGAGGTGAGCGGCGTGGGTCGGGCGCCGCGGCAGGCCCTCGGCGGCACCGACCGGTTGCACCTCACGCTGGTCGAGAACGGCAAGCCGAACGCCCGCACGCTGCTTGGCTACGTGGCCGACGAGTTGCGCAGCCGCCTGCCGCTCGCCGCCGTGGACGTCCACTCGAAGCCGGCGGCCGGCAAGCCCATCGACGCCGACACAGCAGACATGCTGGCGGCCCGCTCGCACCTGGTGATCTCCGGCGTCGGCGATTGAGGCGCCTGCACGGCGTGCAGTTTGCACGACGCAGTCCTCCTGGAAGCCCGCGGCGTTCCCGCCGCGCTAGTGGTGACCGAACCGTTCGTGGCGGTGGCGGATCGCTTCGCTCCCACCGTCGGAGCACCCGACTACCCGTCCGCCGCCGTCCCCCACCCCATCTCCTCGGTGGGCGACGACGACCTCCGCAAGTACGCCGCCAGAGTCGCCGACGAGGTGGCCGACCTCCTCACCGCCCCCTGACCGGCACCGACTGGATTCCGGCCTGCGCCGGAATGGCAACGGTAGGGCGAGGATGCCGGTGCACGCCGTAGGCGGCCATTTCGAGGCCGCCGGAGCGTCACCGGCAGCGCCGCCCGGTCGGTTGCCGCGGACTGGATTCCGGCCCCGGATCGAGTCCGGGGCAGGCTCTTCGCCGGAATGACGGGCGAAAGGGCGGCTACAGGGTGAAGTCTCCGCCGGCGTACCAGTTGTCGAAGGCGGCCTTCACGATCACGTCCACCAGTTCGATCTGCTGGCGGTCCGGGCCGATGAGGTAGGCGAAGCCGGCGGGACCGCCGTCGGGGCCGGCACCGGTGAAGCGGACGGTCCACCCGGCGCCGGTGAGCGTGTCGAGGTCGCCGCGCAGGTCCTCGGTCCAGTAGCCCATGTGGTAGGTGCCCGCGTCGACGCCGGGATCCCAGAACGACCCGATCAGCCCCTCGACGAGCTCCACCTGCACCGGGCCCTGCACGGAGTACGTGAAGCGCACCGTCGTCTCGACGACCTTGCCCTCGACCAGATGCTCGACGTCCAGCGACTGCGGGCTGTGCCAGGTGAGCCCCGTGCCGGCGGAGTAGAACTCCATGGCCTCGGTGAGATTCGAGACGGCGACACCGACGTGGAACGGCGACGTCAGATCGACCATCGACCTACCTCCTCTGTTCTCCGGCGCCGGGGCCGTCCCCGGCGCCCAGCAGCGACTTCAACTCGACGAGGGCCTCGACGTGCGCGGCCCATTCGGTCTCGCTGCGCGCCAGCGGCACGAACAGCACGTGCTGCAGGCCCGCCTCGATGTAACCGGCCAGCAGTTCGGCCAGTTCGGGGACCGAACCGCTCGCCACCGGCCGGTCACCGTAGCCGTCGCCCACCTCGCTCCAGCGCCCGCCGCCGTCCAGCGGCGAGCCGACGCGCACCTCCATGTGGATGGAGGCGACGGTCCGGCCGGCGCTGGAGACGTCCCGCCCGTGGGCGCGCAACTCGGCCAAGCGCTCGGCGAAGACTTCCCGCGGCGCCCACGTTCCCATCCAGCCCTCGCAGCGGGCCGCCCGGCGCAGCGCGCCCGCCGACGAGCCGCCGATCCAGATCGGCACCGGTCCCGCAGGGGCCGGTCGCACCCGCACGCCGCTGAAGGAGAAATGCTCGCTGGCGTACTCCTCGGCGCCGCCCCAGGCGGCCCGCCAGCCGCCGATGTAGTCGTCGAGGCGCTGCCCCCGCCGTCGCATCGGCACCCCGCAGGCCTCGAACTCCGATTCGAGCCAGCCGGCGCCCACGCCCAGGACGGTGCGCCCGCCCGACATCCAGTCGAGCGTGGCCCATTGCTTGGCGAACTGCATGGGGTTGCGGTAGGCGGGCACCAGCACGCTGGTCCCCAAGCCGACCCGGCTGGTGTGCGCCGCGGCGGCCGACAGCAGCGGCACCGGCTCGGGGAAGAACGACGGCATGCCCGCCAGCGACGTCGGCACGGCCACGTGGTCGGCGACCCACACATCGTCGAAGCCCAGGTCCTCGGCCTGCCGGGCGATGCGCACGATGTGGTCGAGGCCGGCGGAGCGCCCCAACTGCGGCAGGTGCAGACCGAACCGCACTCAGGGAATCCTCTCCACGCCGCGCCGGGGCGGCCGGGCGAGTGGCCGGGCCTCCGAGCGCATCAGAACCGGAACCGGGGATGCGGCGGGTGGATCGAGTACTCCACGACGCCGTAGCCCCGCTCGCCGGTCTCGGCCACCTCGAAGTCGAAGAAGGGCTCGTAGCAGTCGAGGCGCACCTCGGCGTCGTTCTCGTCGCGCATGAGGCCGTTGCGGGTCTGCGCCCACTTCCGCCCGGTGAGCACGGTGAGCGTCTCGCCGTCGGGCATCTCGAAGGTCATGGTGAACGCCATGGCGGTGCGCTCGTCGTCCTCCATGCGGGGCACGCAGGTGGCGTGGCGGATCGGCCGGGCGCCGGAAGCGTCGGCCACCCAGCCCCCGTTGTGGGCCCGGCCCTCGGGGATCGGCTGGGTGGGGCTCATCCAGCCGAAGGAGTTGAGGTGGCGCCCCGGCAGTTGCACCGACGGCCAGTAGTGCCCCCAGGAGGCCTCGGCTGTGCGGCGCCGGCGGGGCACCCACGGGGAGTCCTGCACGAAGCGGTGCGTCCAGGAGTGGTCGCGGTGCGCCCAGCAGTCGATCGGCCGCCGTTCGCCGGCCCGGGGCCCGCCGTAGGCCTCGAAGCTGCCGGCGCAGTCGAGGGCCTGCTCGTAGTGGCCCCCGTAGTTCTCGTAGGTGGCGAGCGGGTTGCCGCCCAGGCAGTCGTCGTAGTCGAACGGGTCGAACCGGCCGCTGTAGGCGAGGTCGAAACCGAACTTGGGGCCGTCGAACTGCCAGCGGTAGCCCCCGAACGCCTCGAGGACCTCGAACCGCACTTTGCCGTCGCCGAGGGTGCCGAACACCGCCTCCTCGCCGAGAGGCTGCCGGGAGGCCCACTGCTGTGCCACCCCGTCGATCACGTAGAAGGCGCTGGCCCGGACGTAACCGTGGGAGAGGCTGGCGTGGATGTGGTTGATGCCGAAGACGTCGGCCTCGCGGTCGCAGACGGAGAACCAGAAGTTGTCGCTCCAGAGGCGGCCGGAGTCGTCGGGCGGGTGGTGGAGGTATTCGTCGCGCTCGGTCAGCTTCATGTTCCGGTCCTCGCCCTCCCGGCAACCCGCTCCGGCCGGCTGCTCAGTCTCGCAGTTCCGCCCGGACGTGCCACCCTCAGAGATCGCGCCAGTGAACCTGTGGCAGACCGGACACCTCGGCGTGACCCGGGTACGAGGTCTCCGGCGGATCCAGTACCTCGCCCAGGGGTGGCAGATCGGGCTCGAGCCAGGCCACGAGTTCCCAGGCGCCCGCCTGCGCCGCTGCGCCGATGTCCGCCAGCCGGCTGTCGTCGGCCCGCCCCGCCGCCAGGGCGGCCAGGCCCTGCATGCCCGAGAGGATCGACCGCACGCGCTCGAAGCGGAGTGCGTAGCGCAGCCGGTCAGCGTCGATGTCGACCCCGCCGGCGGCCCGGTAGGGGGCGACCGCCTCACCCTCGATGGAACCCCAACCGCCGAGGTGCATGCTGAGCGCCACGTCGCACAGCGGGTCGCCCACCCAGGCACGCTCCCAGTCGATGATCCCGCCGATGACGCCCGGTGCGGTCCACAGCACGTTGGCGGGCCGGAAGTCACCGTGGCAGAGCACCGGTCGGTCCTCGCTCTCCGGGCGATGGCGTGCCAGCCAGCGCATCGCCACGTCGATCCCCGGGTGCCGCCAGCAGCGCCGGTAGGCCTCGGCCTGGCGGGCCAGCTCGGCCTCGTAGGCGGCACCGACGGTGGCGACATCGTCCAGCGCCTGTGCATCGGCCCGACGATGTAGCGCGCCGAGCGCCGCCGCCAGCGCCTCCCGGTACGGCGCCGGATCGGCGGGCCGGCGCTGCGCCTCCCCCGGCACGAGAGTGTGCACCCCGAACGGTCGCCCGATGCGGTTCGGCTCCTCGCAGACCACCAGCACCTCCGGCGCGGGCACCACGCCTGCCACGGCCCGCAGTCGCCGGGCCTCCGCAGCCGGGTCGTACGGCTCCACGGTCCCCCCCACCGGTGCCACCCGCACGATGACGGCATCATCGGTCCCCCAGCGCACCCGCAAGGTGATCCACGAGTAGCCACCGTCCAGCCGGGTCACCTCCGGCGACCCACCGCCTGCACCCCTTGGCACGACACCGGCCTCCGCAAGGGCAGCACCAACCGCCTCAGGGCGCAGATCCACGCCGCCGACGCTAACGGCAGCACGCACCACTGACGGGCACAGCGCCATGTCCCGGCCCTGGATTCGGGCCTCCGCCGGAATGACGAGGTTGCGAGGGTGGGGGACGCCGGGGTCCGGCCCCGGATCGAGTCCGGGGCAGGCTCTCCGCCGGAATGACGAGGTTGCGAGGGTGGGGGACGCCGGGGTCCGGCGCCGGATCGATTTCGCCAGACGATCCGCCGACGGGCACCGGCGGCCCCCGCCCGGACAGCCGCCGGAACCGAGCCCAACCGACCCTTCTACACTGCCGCGTCGTGTCCGAGCCGGCGTATCCGCTCCTGTTCAGCCCGCTGAAGATCGGCGAGCTGGAGTTGCGGAACCGGATCGTGCTGTCGGCGATGACCACCGGATTCGGGTTCACCGAGGGCGCCCCGGAGGCCGAGGCGCTGGCGTACTACCGCACCCGCAGCCAGGGCACGGGCCTCGCCACGGTGGGGTTCTCCGCGGTGGCGCCGGAGGGGCGGGTCGAGAACGCCATCGCCTGGCTGTGGCCCGAGGGCGCGACGGACGCTCTGGCGCCGCTCGCCGAGGCCATTGCGTCGGTGGGCGCGCACCCGTGCATCCAACTCGGCCACGGGGGACGCCAGGTCTCGCCGGAGGTGATCGGCGAGCAGCCCGTGGCGCCGTCGGTGGTGCAGGCGGGTGCCCACGTGCGGATCCCGCCCCGGGCGCTGTCGACCGCCGAGACCGAGGCCATCGTCGCCGCGTTCGGCGAGGCCGCCGGGCGGGCCGCCGGCAGCGGCTTCGCGGCCGTGGAGGTCCACGGCGGCCACGGCTACCTCATCCAGCAGTTCCTGTCGGCGGAGTCCAACCGGCGCACGGACCGTTTCGGCGGCAACAGCGTCGCCGAGCGCAGCCGCTTCGGCTGCGAGGTGATCGAGGCAGTGCGCAAGGCCGCCCCGGAGTTGGCCGTGGTGGTGCGCATCAACGGCTCGGATCTGGTCCCCGACGGGCTGCAGGCGACGGACGCCGTGATCGCCGCGCAGCGGTTCGCCGAGGCGGGCGCCGACGCCTTCGTCGTCTCGGCCGGCGTCTACGGCTCGGTGCCGTGGACCATCCCCCTGCTGGACGACCCCGAGGGAGCCTTCCTGGGTCTCGCCGGCGAGGTGCGTCGCAACGTGGACGTGCCGGTGATCGGCGTGGGCCGGATCACGACCCCCGAGATCGCCGAGGACGCGCTGCGCGCCGGGCACTGCGACGCCGTGGGGCTGGGGCGGGCGTTGCTGGCGGACGAGGACTGGGTCGCCAAGGCCCGCGATGGCCGCTCCGGGGGGATCCGCCCGTGCATCGCCACCGTGGAGGGCTGCGCCGGCCGGCTGCAGTACGGCGAGGCGATCTCCTGCTCGGTGAACCCCGGCGTGGGGCGCGAGACGAACCCGCCGCTGGAGCGGGCCGAGGCGCCCGGGCGGGTGCTGGTAGTGGGCGGCGGACCCGCGGGCATGGAGGCCGCCCGCCGAGCCGCCCAACTCGGTCACGAAGTGCACCTGGTCGAGCGGGCCGACCGGCTCGGCGGCGCGCTGCGCCTGGCGGCGGACACCCCCGGCCTCGCCCACATGGCCCGCCTGGCGGACTGGTACACCGGTGAGCTCCATCGGCTCGGCGTCACGGTGTCGCTCGGCGTCGAAGTCGGCAACGCGGACGACCTGGCCGGGATCCCGATGGACCACCTCATCCTCGCCACCGGCGCGGAGACTGCACCCGAGGTACTCGACGGCTACGAGCACCTGCCGGCCTGGACGCCGGAGGACCTGCTGGCGGGGCGGCCCTCCAGCCACGACACGTGGCATCTCATCGATCCGGTGGCGGTGCTGGGCGGGGGCAGCCGCGCCCTGGCGATCGCCCTGTGGTGTCGCCGCGGCGGCTACCGGGTGTCGATGCTGAGCGCCGAGCGGCTCGGGCACGACACCTCCGGCCTGGCCCGCCGGGCCTACCTCACGCGCCTCTCACCCGAGCTGGCGGTGCAGGGACAGGCGGTTCGCATCGCGACCGGCGGCGTGGAGTGGCGCGACGCCTCCGGGGAGAGTTCGCTGCTGCCGGCGCGCAGCGTCGTCGTCGCCGAACCCGTGCGGGCGACGGTGCCAGCGGCTCTGGCGCCACGCGGCGGCCACGAGGGGCCGGCGGCCGCCACCGGCGTCCACACCGTGCGCATCGGCGACGCCCGGTCGCCCCGCACCATCGGCGACGCCATCGCCGAGGCCCGCCAAGTCGTCGAGTCGCTCCTGCTGCGCACCGGCTGACGCGTGGCCTCCGCCGGAATGGCGTGGGGTGGTCGCCGCTAGTGGAGGACGGAGGCGTCCAGTTCCTCGTACGTGTTGCGACCCAGCAGGGCGAGGGTCCGCTCGATGTCGGTTCGAAGGATCTGAAGCATGCGCGCCACGCCTTCCTCGCCGCCCGCGGCGAGCGGCCAGAACCAGGCCCGGCCGCCCATGGCGGCGGTGGCGCCGAGGGTCCGCGCCTTGATGAGGTCGGCGCCCCGGCGCACGCCGCCGTCGAGGATCACCTCGGCCTCGCCGCCGACCTCGGAGACCACCTCCCCCAGCACGTCGAGGGCGGCGGGCAGGCCGTCGAGTTGGCGCCCGCCGTGGTTGGAGACCACGACGGCGTCGGCACCCTGCTCGACGCAGCGCCGGGCGTCGGCGGCGCTCATCACGCCCTTGATCAGAAGCGGCCCGTCCCAGCGCTCCCGCAGCCAGGCCACGTCCTCCCAGGTCTTGGAGAGATCGGACAGCTCGCGGTCCATGAAGGCGGACATCGAAGCCATGTCGGTGTTGGGCGGGACGAGATCGAGCAGGCCGCCGAAGTGGACCGGCGGCCCGGCGGCAAGGTGCCACATCCAGCGGGGACGGCGGATGGCCTCCAACACCTGGGCGGGGCCAATGCGGGGCGGGATACTCATGCCGTTGCGCAGGTCGCGCTCCCGCTTGCCGATGAGCGGTACGTCCACCGTGAGCACGATCGCTTCGCAGCCGGCGGCGCCCGCCCGGTCCACGAGCTTCGCCACCACGTCGGGGCTGCGCCACAGGTAGAGCTGGAACCACAGCGGCCCGTCGCTCACCGCAGCGATCTCCTCGATGCTGTAGCTCGAGGCTGTGCTTACGACGAAGACGGTGCCGGCGGACGCGGCTGCCCGGGCCGCGGCCAGCTCGCCGTCGCGGTGCACGAGTCGGGCCAGTCCGGCCGGCCCACAGATGAACGGCACCTCGAGGCGCCTGCCGAGCACCGTCACGCCCGGATCCCGCTCGGTGACGTCCACGAGCGACCGGGCCGTGAACTGCACCCGGTCGAACGCCTCGTGGTTGGCCCGCAACGTGACCTCTCCGTCGGCGCCTCCTTCCACGAAGTCGTAGACCATGGGGGGCAGCCGGCGCCGAGCGTGGGGGCGGAAGTCGTCGTAGGAGTGCGGCGGGGTGGGCCGGGGGCGCAGTTGCACGAGCCGGGCCAACTCGAGGGGATTCACGTGGCGTCCTCGCGGATGGCGGCATCGATGCCGAACATCATCCGGGTGACGCCCGCCAGCAGCGGCGTGTCCAGACCGCGGTCGGCGGCGCGCCGGGCGAACGGGGCGAACACGGCGTCCACCTCGAGGGGCCGGCCGCGTTCGATGCTCTGGAGGGCCGACACCTTCACCTGTGTCTGGCC
>JAPPKQ010000047.1 GCA_028819945.1 bacterium
CTTCACCGTCAGCCGCGCCGCCAACGGCTGGAACGCGACGACCAGCAACGGAGGCTCGCTCTGTCCCGGGGGGATCTGCAGCGGCAACGTCCTGCAGATCAGGACCGCCGACGGCGTCGCGGTGGAGTCCTCCGCCACCCGTCACTCCTACTCGCACGGGCAGATCACCCTCAGCAAGATGCCCGGAAACACCTGGTACCGCATCGTGCTGACGAATCTGGACATCGAACACTACCTCCGCGGCGTTGCCGAGGTCCCGCCCACCTGGCCGGCGGAGGCGCTGCGCGCCCAGGCCATCGCCTCGCGGACCTACGCCGTGCACATCGCCCGCGAGAACCGCAGCAGCGACACGTGGCTCGTGCCGTTCGACCTCTACTCCACCACCATGAGCCAGGTCTACAGCGGCAACACGCGGGAGATCTCGGCGAACAACGGCCCGTGGCTGCAGGCCATCGCCGACACTGCCGGGCAGGTCCTGACCTACGGCGGGGAACCGGCGCTGACGCTGTTCACCACCTCCGGCGGCGGCTACACCGAGAACAGCGGCTACGTCTTCAACGAGCAGCACCCCTACCTGGCGGCCGCCCCGGATCCCTTCACCGCCGGCGATCCCTACACGCCGTGGACCCGCACCTACAGCGTGGCCGGGCTCAGCCGCTGGCTCGCCAGAGTGGCCGACACCAACGTCGGCACCCTGCAGCGCATCGAGGTGTCGGGGAACATCAGCGCCTCGGGACGCATCGACCGTGCCACGGTTCGCCTCGTCGGCACCGCCGCAACCAGGTCCGTGTCGGGCTCGCGCTTCGTATTCGTGGTGAACAAGGGTCTCGAGGCCGAGGGATGGGGCCCGATGCCGAACGCCGACGGCCGCGGGGGTCACCTGCTGTCGACCAAGTTCGTCCTCGGCGAGAGCACGGCGCTGCCACCGGCGATCGCGCCCACCACCCCCGTCACGAATCCGTCGATCTCCCCACCCGGCCAGCCTCAGGCGGTGATGCTGACGCCGGGCCCGCGCGAGATCCTCGTGACGTGGCAGCCGCCCGCCAACAGCGGCGGCGGCCCGATCACGGGCTACCTGATCACCTGGTTGTCCTCCACCGGCGCCTCCGGCACGATCCCCACCACCGAGACCAGTCGCACGCTGCGCAACCTGGCCAACGGAGCCACCTACACCATCAGCGTCGCGGCCGCCAACGCGGGGGGCTCCTCGCGCGCTGTCACGGTGACCGCCACGCCCCTGGGGACCCCGGGCCCGCCCTCCAACGTGTCGCTGCAACGGGGTGACGGGGTCCTGCGTGTCTCGTGGTCGCCTCCCCCCGCCGACGGCGGGATCCCCGTGGAGTCCTACACCGTGCACTGGACCGGACCGGACGGCGTCACCGACTCCGCGTCGGTACAGGGAACCCAACACACCATCGGCGGGCTGACCAACGGCGCCACGCACTCGGTCACGGTGACCGCCACCAACAGGGTCGGGTCCTCGTCGCACAGCTCGCCCGCCAGTCTCAGACCCGGCACGATCCCGACCGCCCCGGTGGCCATCAGCGCCGCCCGCGGCAACGGCATCGTCGAGGTCTCCTGGTCGTCACCGCTCAACGACGGCGGCCTCCCGATCTCCGCATACGTCATCGACTGGGTCTCCTCCACCGGCGCCACCGGCACCATCGAGACCAGCGACACCGGCTACACCATGCAGAACCTCCTCAACGGCGCCACCTACACCGTCACCGTCAGCGCCGTCAACGAGGCCGGCACGTCGCCGGCGGGCGGTTCGGCGAGCGCCACTCCCGCCGCGGCGCCCGGCGCCCCGGGCGCGGTGACCGTGGACCGCGGCGACGGGCGGCTCCACGTGACCTGGCAGCCCCCCGCCGCCGACGGCGGCAAACCGGTGCTGAGCTACACGGTGAACTGGTCGGCGCCCGACGGCAGCACCGGATCGGCCGACACCACCGCCACGACCCACACCTTCGACGGGCTCGCCAACGGCACCACCTACACCGTCACCGTGGTGGCCACCAACGAGATCGGCACCTCGGCCGCCAGCCAGCCCGCCAGCGGGACGCCGGCACACATCCCCGGTGCCCCGGTGGCGGTCAGGACCGTCCGCGAGGACTCCCGGATCGTCGTGAGCTGGGATCCCCCCGCCAGCGACGGCGGGCTGCGCGTCACCGGCTACACCCTGCTCTGGGTGGCCCCCGACGGGACCACCGGCTCCGCCGAGACGACCGCCACCAGCCACACCATCGACGGCCTCAGCAACGGCACCACCTACGGCATCACCGTCTCGGCCACCAACGAGATCGGCACCTCGATCACCGCCGACCCGGTCCGCGCCACGCCGGCACGGCCACCCGGGCCCCTGGCTCACGCCGAGATCGGCATCGGCCACGAGAGTCTGCTGGTGTCCTGGGAACCGCCGGCCGACGACGGAGGCCTGCCGGTGCGGTCCTACACCCTCACCTGGGTGGCGCCGGACGGGGCGGTCACCTCCATCGAGACGACCCACACCAGCCATACCATCGACGGCCTCATCGGCGGCGCCGCCTACACGGTCACGATCCTGGCCAACAACGAGATGGGAGCCTCCCCGGCACCGATGTCCGCGCAGGCGACCCCGCTGCACGCCGCCGCCGGCGACACCGGCACCACGCCGGCCACCACGATCGCGCCGCCGAGCGGGGCAGCACCCGGCGAGGCCGTCACCGACCAGGGAGCGCCGGCAGCGGCCTCCGCTCCGGCCCCGGCTCCCCAGCAGGCCCCGACCCGCACGCGCACCTGGTACGACTCGGTGACCACCGACACCGCGGTGGTCGTGCTGGCCGCCGTGGGGCTGGTGCTGATCGCCGCGCTGCTCGTGGCGACGCGGCGGCGCCGCTACCGCGTCGACGAGGCCGGCGTCGATCTCCTCGACATCTGGTAGCGCCGTCCGGCGGTCGCCGTACCCGGACGTTGCCGAGTGCCGGCAGCGATGTCAGCCCGCCGGCGGAGCCTCCAGCGGCGCCGGACCGCAGAGCCCGTCGAGTTCGACGACCTGGATGCGGTCCCGGTTCTCCCACGTGATCTCGTTCGCCGGATCGGTGCGCACCCGGTACTCGCGGAAGCTCATCTCGGCGGCGTCGAAGGTCAGCAGCCGGCCCCGCAGCACGTCGCCGTAGTCCAGGACGATCTTGATCGCCTCGAGGGCCTGGATCGAGCCCACGATGCCCGGCAGCACGCCCAGCACCCCTGCCTCGGCGCAACTGGGCGCCATCTCGGCGGGCGGAGGTTCGGGCACCATGTCCCGGTAGGTGGGTCCCTGCTGGGGATCGAAGACGGTGACCATCCCCTCGAATCGGAAGATCGACCCGTGCACGACGGGGATTCCCAGCTTCACCGAGGCGTCGTTCAGCATGTAGCGCACCGGGAAGTTGTCGGCGCCGTCCACGATCACGTCGTAGCCGTCGATGACCTGGAGGATGTTGTCGGCCCCGAGGCGGACGTCGTGGGTGACCACGTTCACGTCGGGGTTGAGGGCGGTGAGCGTCTTCTTGGCCGAGTCGACCTTCCGCTCCCCCACCCGGTCCACGTTGTGCAGGATCTGGCGCTGCAGGTTGGAGGCGTCGACCACGTCCATGTCCACGATGCCCAGCGTGCCCACGCCGGCGGCGGCCAGGTACAGGGCCGCGGGCGAGCCCAAGCCCCCGGCGCCGAGGCACAGGACGCGGGAGTCCAGCAGGCGGATCTGCCCCTCCTCGCCGACCTCGGGGAGCAGCAGGTGCCGGTGGTAGCGGTTGCGCTGCTCGGCGTTGAGCACCCGCGGAACGGCCCAGGAGCGGCCCTCGTCCTTCCACTTGTTGAAGCCGCCGTCCATGGACGCCACCTGCGTGTACCCCAGCGCCTGCAGCGTCTCGGCGGCGAAGGCCGAGCGCACGCCGCCGGCGCAGAAGACCACGATCGTGGTCTCGCGGCCCGGCATGCGGTTCTCGATGTTGGCCTCCAAGTGGCCGCGCGGGATGTGGATGGCGCCGGGGATGGCGCCTTGGGTGACCTCGTCAGGTTCGCGCACGTCCAAGAAGGCGGCGCCGGCATCGCGCAGCCGTTCACCGGTGGCCGTGTCGATCTCGGTGATCCTGGACTTGGCGGCGACGAGGAGGTCGCGGAACGTGGCCATCGCTTCGGCTCCTTGAGCGGTTCGGCGGGGCTGGTCCCCCACCGCTCAAAAGTCTACCAAGTTAGTCAGGAATCGTCGCCGGGTCCCGTCGCCGTGGCCTCCACCACCAGTGGCAACACCTCGCTGATGGACTCGTGCAGCACGACATCGGCAATGTCGTCGAAGGGCGTCGGGTCGCGGTTCAGGATGACGAGCGAGGCGCCGTTGGCACGGGCCACGGGCACCACCTGGGCAATCGGGTAAACCTGCAGGGTGCTGCCCACCGCCAGCATCAGATCGCAGCCCGTCGCCGCCGCCGAGGCCCGCTCGAGGTCGGCGACCACAAGACTCTGCCCGAAGGACACCGTCGCCGACTTCAGCAGACCGCCGCACGAGTGGCAGGGGGGATCCTCCTCGCCGGCCCTCAGCCGCTCGACGGCGTGCTCCATGGGCCACTCCTCCCCGCAGCTCAGGCACCGGACCCTGCGCCGGGTGCCGTGGATCTCCACCAGCCTCCCCGGTGAGGTGCCGGCGTCCGCGTGCAGCCCGTCCACGTTCTGGGTGATGAGCGTGTGCAGCTTCTCGCGCCGCTCCAGGGTGACGATCGCCCGGTGACCGGCGTTGGGGCGCGGCCGCTCGACGCTGTGCTCGGCCAGGCGCTGCCGCCACACCTCCCTGCGTACCTCCGGGTCGCTCACGTAGTTGGCGATGTGCGCCTTCGCCTCCGCCGCCGGATTGCGGGTCCAGACACCCTGCGGGCCCCGGAAATCGGGAATCCCGGAGTCGGTGGAGATGCCCGCGCCGGTGAGCACCACGATGCGTTCGGCCCGGTCCACGAGTTGGCGGGTCAGCCGGATGGGCTCGGCGAGGTGAGCGATGGTCATCCGGCGCGGACCCTATCCTGCCCCGGCGGGAGGCACCCATGGCCCTGCAGGACGACGTTCAGGCGATCCTCGACGGCGGTGTGGCGCGTGGCGACGTCGCCGGCGCAGTAGCCGAGATCGTCTCCCCCGGCGAGGTTCTGTGCTCGGCCGCCGCCGGGGTTCGTGCCGTCGACGACGAGACCGCCGCGCCGATGAGCACCGACACGGTGTGCTGGATCGCCTCCATGACCAAGGCGGTCACCGGCGCCGCCGCGATGCAGCTCGCCGAGACTGGGCGGCTCCACCTCGACAGGCCCGCCGCCGAGGTGCTCGAGCATCTGGGCACCGTCGGCGTGCTCGAAGGCTTCGACGAGGAGGGCAACCCGCAACTTCGCCCGGCGCGGAGCCCGATCACACTCCGCCAACTGCTGACCCACACGGCCGGATTCGCCTATGAGATCTGGAGCGAGGACCTTCTCCGCTACCACGAGGTGACCGGCACCCCCACGATCAGAACCTGTCGGCGGGCCGCGCTGGACGCCCCGGCGCTCCATGATCCCGGCGAGCGCTGGCTGTACGGTACGAGCATCGACCACGTCGGGCTGATGGTCGAGGCGGCGTCGGGGATGCGACTCGGCGAGTACCTGCAGCGACACCTCCTGGGCCCCCTGGGCATGGAATCCACCGGTTTCGGTATCAGCGACGACATGCGGACCAGGCTGGCCACGGTCCACATCCGCGGTGGCGACGGTGAGCTCGGCGCCATGCGGTTCGAGATCGACCAGGAGCCCGAGGTGCAACTCGGCGGCGCCGGTCTCTACAGCACCGCGGAGGACTACAGCCGCTTCCTGCAGATGATCCTGGGGCGCGGCAGCCGCGAGGGGGTGCAGGTGTTGCGCCCGGAGACCGTGGATCAGATGTCGGTGAACAACATGGGATCCCTGCGGGTGGTGCCGCTGCCCGCGGCGCTACGCGCCGTGGCCGGCGACGTCGAGTTCTATCCGGGGGTCGAGAAGTCCTGGGGCCTGACCTTCCAGATCAACGAGGAGCCCCTCGCCACCGGGCGGCCGGCGGGCGGTCTCATGTGGGCCGGACTGGCCAACTCCTTCTACTGGATCGACGTGCAGAACGGCGTGGCGGGCACCTACATCAGCCAGCAGTTCCCCTTCGGCGACCCACGCTCGTTCACTCTCTTCGACGGCATCGAGCGGGCCTGCTACGCGGCCCTCGGTCAGATGCGGTAAGGCGCGGGTTCACAGCACGTCGCATCGCACGCCTGCGCGTCTGATTGCCCCCCTTGACAAGCCCGTTCATTTCTCGTATCTATTCCCCTATAGATAACTATTCGCTCACTGTAGGGCATCTTGGCGCTATGGGCACCCCACGTTCACATCTTGCAGCAGGAGCAACGCAATGCAGATCCCACTCGTCACCGTCCCTCCCGCCCCGGCACCGGCGACCGACGCACCAGCGCCGTCGGATGCGACCGGTCGGCCCCAGGCCCGGCGTTCCGCACCCAACGGCCGGACCGGTGGCGTCGAACTCTGGGTGGAACCCTGGAACGACCTGTGCCCCGACGCCGACCGGGGTCACCACCCTCGGTCGCCCTACGTGGAGCTCTTCTGGCTGGGCGTGCTCGGTCCGTCGTCCACCTGGCTCATCCGGCGCCTGGCGCTACGGCTGGAGGAGGCTCCGAGCGGTGTGCTGGTGAATACCGCGGAGATCGCCGGCGAGATCGGACTGGGTGGCCGTCAAGCGCTCCAGACCGCCTTCGAGAGAGCCTTCGAGCGCTGCTGCCGCTTCGGTCTGATGCAGCGCGGGCGCCACAACACGCTGTTCGTCCGTGTCCGCCTCCCCGACCTCACCGGCCGCATGGCCGAGCGGCTGCCGCCGCAACTGCGTGTGGCGCACGATGCCTGGCGACGTCAACAGGCTCCCGATCCGACCGAGATCGAGACGCTGGGGCGCGCCCGGCACCTGGCGATGGCGCTGCTGGCGTGCGGCGACGAGCCCGACTCGGTGGAACGGCAACTGCACACCTGGCAGTTCCATCCCGCCGTGGCCTTCGAGGCCGCCCGCTGGGCGACCGAGAAGCACACCCGGGCCAAGGCAGCGGTGAGCGCGGTCGATGCCGACACCGCTGAGCCCGCTGCCCGCGTGGCAGACTGAGGAGTGATGGACGCCATCGTCGCCGCTCTCATCGGTCTCGTCGGGATGCTCATCGCCGGCGGCTTCGTCTGGCTCCGATCCGAGATCGTCCCCCGCCTCGACCGGATCGAGGGGCGACTCGATCGCATGAACGAGCGCATGGACGAGCGCTTCGACGACGTCAGCAACCTGATGCGATCGCAGGGAGAGCGGATTGCCCGCGTCGAAGGTCGCGAGGAGGCCGTGACAGGCGGCTGAGCCCGGTTGTCGGGCTCGTTCAGACTCCGGGCGAGCCGCCATCCGGCGGCGAGAAGTTCCTGATCAGGTCGACGAGCAGGCGCACGCCGAAGCCGGTGCCGCCCTTGGCGGCCTCGCCGTCGACGCTGTCGGTCCAGGCGGGGCCGGCGATGTCCAGATGCGCCCAGGGAATGCCCTCGGCCACGAACTCCTGCAGGAACAGGGCCGCGGTGAGGGTGCCGCCCCAGCGGTTGCCGATGTTCTTGAGGTCGGCGACCGGGGAGTCCAGCTGCTTGCGGTAGTCGGCCGGGAGCGGCAGGTGCCAGACCCGCTCTCCCGCCCGGTCCGCCGCCGCCTCCACGGCGTCGATCCAACCGTCGTGGTTGCCCATGAGGCCCGCCACCTTGGTGCCGAGCGCCACCACGCACGCGCCGGTCAGGGTGGCGAGGTCCACGATGGCGTCCGGGCGGGCCTCGCTGGCGAGCGAGAGCGCGTCGGCGAGGATCAGCCGCCCCTCGGCGTCGGTGTTCAGCACCTCCACGGTCTTGCCGTTGCGGATGGTGAGGATGTCGCCGGGCCGTGAGGCGTCGCCGCCCAGCATGTTGTCGGTGATGGGGATGTAGCCGGTCACCCGGATCGGCGGCGCCAGCACCTTGACGACCCGCATCGCCCCGAGCACCGCGGCGGCGCCGCTCATGTCGATCTTCATCGTCTCCATGCCCGTTGCGGGCTTGATGGAGAGCCCCCCGGAGTCGAATGTGATTCCCTTGCCCACCAGGGCCAGGAACCCTTCGGGGTCCGCGGGCGGCCGCCAGGTGATCTCGACGAACCGGGGAGGCTGCGTCGAGCCCCGGTTGACCCCCAGGAGCCCGCCCAGCCCGGCCTCGACTATCTCATCCCGCTCCGAGACCTGTATCTCCAAGGCGGCGCCGTCGGTCCCGTCCTCGCCCGAGGCCATGGCCTGGGCCGCTGCGGCGAGCTTCTCCGGGGTCAACGACCCGCCCGGCTCGTTGACGAGATCCCGCGCGAAGCAAACGGCCCCCGCCACGGCCGTGCCGAGCCTCAGCGCATCACGCACCTCCCGCCCGGCGCCGACGACCGACAGCTTCCGCAGGGAGTTGGGCTCGGGGTCACTCTTGTAGGCGTCGTAGCCGTAGGCGCCCAGAAGGATCCCCTCGGCGTGTGCCTGGGCCGCGGCGGCGAGGTCATCGCCGTCGGCAACGGTGTCGAGTAACGACGAGCCGAGCCAGCGATGCCGGCGAACCCCCCGTGCCAGCGCCGCCGATGAGCGGCGGATGACTGCCGGCGTGACGTCTGCGGCCGGCCCCATCCCGACAGCGGCCACGGGACGACCGTCGGGTCCCGCCACCAACTGAACCTGGCCCGCCTTTCCCTCGAAGCCGAGCCCGCGCAGCAGGCCCCAGTCCAAGTCGTGCGGTTCCGAGTCAACCTGATCGGAACAAACGCCAAGAGCGGTCACATCGGCACCGGCGGGAACAGTCGAAGTAAGGGTCACGGAAACACTCACAGTGCTCCTCCTCTGTCAGCGGAATGCGGGACGAAGCCGCCGACTCACGCTAGCGGCGCGCACGCCCAACCGAGGTCGGGGCCGCCGGCCGGCGGCGCCGACCGGACAGCGGTTAGCAGCCGGCGATGAAGGCTTCGACGGCGTTGCGGGCGTCCTCGTCGCGCATCTGGCGGGGCGGCGACTTCATGAAGTAGGCGGACGTCTCGTACAGCGGGCCGCCGATGCCCCGGTCGAGGCCCAGGCGGGCGCAGCGGATGGCGTCGATGACCACGCCGGCGGAGTTGGGGCTGTCCCACACCTCCAGCTTCAACTCCACGTTCAGCGGCACGTCGCCGAAGGTCGTGCCCTCGATGCGGATGTGGCACCACTTGCGGTCCTCGAGCCAGGGCACGTGGTCGGAGGGACCGACGTGCACGTCGGAGCCCGCCAGCTCGGACTCCAGCTGGCTGGTGACGGCCTGGGTCTTGGAGATCTTCTTGGACTCCAGCCGGTCGCGCTCCAGCATGTTCAGGAAGTCGGTGTTGCCGCCGAAGTTGAGCTGGTAGGTGCGATCCACCTGCACCCCGCGGTCCTGGAAGAGGCGGACCAGGTTGCGGTGCACGATGGTGGCGCCCACCTGCGACTTGATGTCGTCTCCCACGATGGGCACGCCGCGCCGCCGGAATCGCTCGGCCCAGGACTCGTCGCCGGCGATGAAGACCGGCATGCAGTTGACCAGCGCGCAGCCGGCCTCGAGGGCCTGCTCCGCATAGAAGCGGGCCGCCTGCTCGGATCCCACCGGGAGGTACGAGACGAGCACGTGCGTGTCGGTGTCGCGCAGCACCTGGGCGACGTCGACCGGCGCCTGGGGCGACTCCACGACGACGTCGGCGAGGTAGCGCCCGATGCCGTCGAGGGTGGGACCGCGCTGCACGGTCACGCCGGAGGTCGGCACGTCGCAGAACGCCACGGTGTTGTTCTGGCCGTTGCCGATGGCCTTGGCGAGATCCTCGCCGACCTTCGTGGCGTCGACGTCGAAGGCGGCAGTGAAGCGAACGTCGCCGATGGAGTAGCCGCCGAGCACCGGGTGCATCAGGCCGGGGATCTCGTCGTCCGCGCCGGCGTTGCGGTAGTACTCGACACCCTGCACGAGCGACGAGGCGCAGTTGCCGACACCGGCGATAGCCACGTTGATCTGTGCCATGGTTTCCCTCCTTGCGGCGCCCGCCACCGTCGTGGTGGCGCCGGTGGTTCGGTTCCGAATCGGCAGCGGGCCCGGCCCGGAGTGGATCGACGTGTCGATTCCGGTGTGTCCGGTCCCCGTTGCCGGCCACAATATATTCGATTCCCGGAACGGTGCAACTGATTCGATAGGCAATTCGTTATAGGATTCTCCCATGGACCCGTCCACGCGGCGGCGACATCCCGGCGGGAATCCCAAGGACCACTCCGGAGATGAACAGGTGCCCCTGAACGTCAGCACCCGCGCCCTCGCCTACCTCCGGAAGGTGGCGGAACTGTCCTCCTTCACCGAGGCCGCCCGCACCTTCGGGATCAGCCAGCCGGCACTGTCACAGAGTCTCTCGCAGCTGGAGCAGCGCCTGGGGGTCGTGCTGTTCGAGCAGGACGGGCGGCGCCGGCGCCTCACCGAGGCCGGCCGGATGGTGGCGGATTTCGCCGCCGAGGTGCTCGGGCGCACCGGCGAGTTGGAGACGTGGATCCGGTCGCAGCAGGATGGCGACGCCGGCAGGCTGCGCATCGGACTCACCGACGCGGCCACCCTGTACCTGCTCCCCGACGCCCTGATGATCTTCCGCGAAACGCACCCGGGCGTGGAGCTGCAACTCGTCGTCGACTCCACCTCGGCTCTCTGCGACCTGCTGGCGCGGTACGACCTGGACCTGATCTTCGCCGTCGGCCCCCCGCCGGAGGGGCTGACCGGCGAGGTGCTGGGGACCGAGGAGCTGCGCGTCTACGCCCACTCGACCCCGGCGACGGCCGAGGTGGCCGCCGCCGGGGGCGCGCCGCCGCTGCCGCCGGAGGGATCGCGCACCCGGGCGCTCATCGAAGCCGGCCTGGCGGAGCGAGGCATCGAACCCGCCGTGACCCTCACCTCCCAGAATCCTGACGTGCTTCGCCAGGTGGCGGCGGTGGGCCTGGCGTGGACGGTGCTTCCCGAGGCGGTGGGCGCCGACGACCCCGAACTCGTCGACGTTCTCGGCGAGGCCGTGGCGCACCGGCCGCTGGCCATGATGCGCCGGGAATCGGCCCCCGATGACGCCCGTGTGGCCGCGCTCAGCCGCCTCGCCCGGGACATGGTCCGACTCACGGGCGCAGCGACACTCGCGCGATGAGGTCCATCCCGAAGGCGGTCATGATGGCCAGGTACAGCAGGCCGGTGCCGGCCATCACCGCGGCGTAGCGCCGGACCCGCAGCGCCGCCTCGGTGGCGCCCAGCAGCACCGCGCTCCCCGCCGCGCACATCACCCAGTACCAGCCCAGCAACCCGCCGAAACCGTCGTCCACGGTTCCCGTGAGGATCGAGGCCACGCCGGTGGGCCACAGCAGCACCACCGTCTCGGCCAGCCAGATGACCATGCTCCAGCGCACGAGCTGGACGAGGGGGGCGCGGCGCAGGCCCGGCTGCACGAGGTACCAGTGCCCGAGCAGCATGGCGTCGGAGACCGCCCCGAAGAAGAGCGCTCCGACGACCACCCGGGCCACCGACAGCGCCAACGGCCCGCCCGCCACCACACCCCCGGCGATCACGCCCGCGAACGCCGCCAGCGGGGCCGCGAGGTCCAGCGCAGGTGGGAATCCCGGGCCCTCCGCTGCGG
>JAPPKQ010000409.1 GCA_028819945.1 bacterium
GGTTCGTGTGCTGCTGCCGGACGGCTCGGCGCGCGCCCTTCCCGACGGCGCCACCGCTGCCGACCTGGCCGCGGTGATCGGCCGGCGGCTCGCCCGCGACGCCGTGATAGCCAGCGTCGGCGGCGCCGAGGTGGACCTGTCGGCGCCGCTGGTCGACGGTGCAACCACCGAGATCATCACCGCCGCCAGCGAGCGGGGTCTGCACACGCTGCGCCACTCCACCGCGCACGTCCTGGCGCAGGCGGTGCTGGGGCTCTACCCGGGCGCCACCTTCGCCATCGGCCCGCCGGTGGCCGACGGCTTCTACTACGACTTCGAACTGCCCGGCGAGGCCACCTTCAGCGACGACGATCTGGCGCGGATCGACGCGCGGATGCGGGAGATCATCGCCGCCGACCAGCCGTTCGTGCGCCGCGAGGTTGACGCCGCCGAGGCTCTGGAGGTCTTCGCCGACCACCCCTACAAGCGCGAGATCATCGAGCGGGTCAGCGCCGGCGCCGACGGGCAGGACGACGCCGATCTGGCCGGCGAGGCCGGCACCGGCGGCCCCGTGAGTTGCTACGCCAACGGCGAGGACTTCGTGGACCTCTGCTTGGGCCCGCACGTGCCATCCACCGGTCGCCTCGGCCACTTCGCCCTGCAGCGGGTGGCGGGCGCCTACTGGCGCGGCGACAGCGACCGACCCATGCTGCAGCGCATCTACGGCACCGCTTGGGCCAGCGCCGCCGACCTGAAGGCCCACCTGCACCGCCTCGCCGAGGCGGCCCGGCGCGACCACCGGCGCCTGGCCCGCGATCTGGATCTGGTGTCCTGGCCGGAGGAACTGGGGCCGGGGCTGGCGGTGTGGCATCCCAAGGGGGCGCTGGTGCGGCACCTCATGGAGGACTACAGCCGCCGCCGCCATGCCTCCGGCGGCTATGAGTTCGTGTACACCCCGCACCTCGCCAAGGCCAACCTCTGGGAGACCAGCGGCCACCTGGACTTCTACGCCGAGAGCATGTATCCCCCGATGGAGCTGGACGGGGCCGCCTACTACCCCAAGCCCATGAACTGCCCGTTCCACGTGATGATCTACCGGTCCGGCCAGCGCTCCTACCGCGACCTGCCGCTGCGGCTGTTCGAGCTGGGCGCCGTCTACCGCTACGAGCTGTCGGGGGCGGTGCACGGCCTGCTGCGGTCGCGCGGCTTCACCCAGGACGACAGCCACATCTTCGCCACTCCTGAGCAGGTGCCGTCGGAACTGGCCTCATTGCTCGACTTCGTGCTGTCGGTGCTGCGGGCCTTCGGCTTCGACGACTTCCAGGCGAAGCTTTCCACGCGCCCGGCAACCAAGGCGGTCGGCCCCGTCGAGATGTGGGATCTCGCAACCGAGGGGCTGCGCGCCGCGCTCGAATCGGCGGGGCTGGACTACGTCACCGACCCCGGCGGCGGCGCCTTCTACGGACCGAAGATCGACGTCGACGTGACCGACGCCATAGGCAGGGCCTGGCAGCTCTCCACCCTGCAGGTCGACTTCAACCTGCCGGAGCGGTTCGACCTGCACTACACCGCCTCCGACGGGCAGCGCAACCGCCCCGTCATGATCCATCGGGCGCTGTTCGGCTCGGTGGAACGCTTCTTCGGCGTGCTGCTGGAGCACTACGCGGGCGCGTTCCCCACCTGGCTGGCACCGGTGCAGGCGAGCGTGCTGCCGGTCGCCGCCGACCACGCGGGCTACGCCGCCGATGTGGCCGAGCAGTTGCGTGCCGCGGGGCTGCGCGTCGAGGTGATGGCCAGCGACGAGCCGCTGGGGCGGCGGGTGCGTGCCGCCAAGCTCCAGAAGGTTCCCTACGTGCTGGTCGTGGGCGCCAGCGACGTGGCGGCGGGCACCGTCGGCGTCAACCCGCGGGCCGCCGAGACCGAGCGGGACGTCCCGCTGGCCACCCTGACGGCCCGGATGCTGGCCGAGGCGGCGCCGCGCTGATGAGCGGGCCCGGGAGAGAATCGCGATGAGTGAGTTGGGCCGACTCTGGGCCGGGTGGCGGGCCGACTACGTGGCCGCGGTGAGCGCGGAGGCGGACGAGGAGGGCTCGGGGTTCTCCTCGCCCTTCGAGGCGATCGGGCAGGGCGACCTCCCCGACAGCGAGACCTTCGTGCTGTGGCGCGGCGAGCACACCTATGCCGTGCTGAACGCCTTTCCCTACACGACCGGGCACCTGCTGGTGGTGCCGTATGTCCCCGCCGCCTCGCCCGACGACCTCGACGACGCCACCTGGGACGAACTCTGGTCAGCGGTGCGCGCCGCGGTGCGGGCGCTGCAGGCCGCCTACGACCCCGACGGGGTGAACGTGGGGCTCAACCTGGGCCGGGCGGCGGGCGCCGGCGTGCCCGGCCACCTGCACGTCCACTGCCTGCCCCGCTGGGCGGGCGACACCAACTTCATGACCACCGTGGGCGGGGTGCGGGTGCTGCCCGAGGCGCTGGAGGACACCTGGCGCAAGCTGCGGAGCGCCTGGCCACCCGCCGCCGGGTAGCGTCGGATCATGCCCTCCGAGACCGAGACCGAGGCCGAGGCCGAGGCCGAGCAGCCGCTGGCAGCCGCCGTCCCCCCCGGCGAGGACAGCGGCACGGACGCCGGCGACGAGCTGCCCCCCGAACTGGACGTGAGCGGCTACGTCGGGCCGTACGTCTTCCCCAACAACAGCCGCCGGCGCGTGCCGGGCGCCCTCTACGCGTTCCTGGGCGTCGTGGTGATCGCCACCTGGGCGCTGACGCTCAGGAGCAATCCGAACATCGTCAACGGCGGGTTCCTGGCCGCGGGCATCGCCCTGTGCGTGCTGGGTGCCTACCACTTCCGGGCCGGCTGGGAGCTGCGCGTCGAGGAGACCGACGCCCTGATGGAGGCGGTGCGGGCGGTGGGCTTCCCGGTGGGCCACGCCTCGGCGCAGATGGGTTGGCGCGGCTGGTTCTCGCGCCCCACCTGGCGGATCCTGGTCTTCTCCAACGAGATCCGGCCCCTGAGGCGCGGGCTGGTCCTCGTGGACGGTGTGGAGCCGAAGGTGCTGGACGTCATCGTGGAGGACAACCCCGAGGACTGGTCGAACCTAACCGACAGCGACATCCATGGGCCGCCGGACTAGCGGTCCGGTCGTCGTGGCGGGCCGGTAGCGGGGCCGGCAGGGGTCGTGTTCGACGGGCGCTGGCGGGTGGGGGTAGACCGTGTCGTCGACCCGACCGGCAGGGTGCTCTGGCGGCTCGGCGTGCGCGCCGATCATGTCACGCTGTTCGGCGTGGCGGCCTCGGCGGCCACCGCCGCCATGGTGGTCATCGACCGGTTCGGGCTGGCGTTCACCTTCATCGTCCTCACCGGACTGGGGGATCTGCTGGACGGCCCGGTCGCCAAGGCCGCCGGGACGGCTAGCAGGCGCGGCGCGTTCCTGGACTCCGTCTGCGACCGAGTCTCGGACACCCTGATCCTCGGAGCGCTCACCTATCACCTGCTCGACGATGGGGTTCTGGCCCTGCTTCCGGTGGCGGTGCTGGCCTCGGGGCAGTTCGTCTCGTACCTGCGCGCCAAGGCCGAGTCGCTGGGGCTGGACGCCCGCGGCGGGCTGGCCGAGCGAGCCGAGCGGTTCGTGGTGCTGTGCTTCGGGCTGCTGGTTCCTGCCTGGCTGCCGTACGTGCTGTGGGCGCTGCTGGGGCTGACCCTGGTGACCGTGGTGCAGCGTTTCACCAAGATCTGGCGGCAGTTCTGAGCGGTCCCCGCCGGCGCGGTCGGCACCTGCGGGCGCGGCTTCGCCGGCGTCTGGTGCTGGAGCAGTACCGGCTCGGCGCCCGGTTCCTGCCGCACCTGCCCGACCGGCTGGTCGACGGCGGGACACGGCTGCTGGCCGGCACCCTGGCGCTGCGGCGCGGCGAGCAGCGGCTGATCGTCCAACGCAACCTGCGGCGGATCGGGACGATCGGCGAGGAGTCCTCGAAGGGCGAGCTACAGCGTGCCGTGCGCGAGACGTTCGTCGCCTACGGGCGCTACTACGTCGACTGCGCCCGCCTCGCCGCCGCCGACCCGGCCGAGGTGGAGGCCGGTTTCACTTTCGAGGACTACCAGCACATCTCCGACGCCAGGCGCACCGGACCGGGGGCCATCCTGGTGCTGCCGCACGTCGGGAGTTGGGAATGGGCGGGCGTCTGGTTGGCCCAGCGACCGGGGATGAAGGTGACCGCGGTCGTCGAGCCGATCGATCATCCCGAGTTGTTCGAGTGGATGAGCAGGTTCCGGCGCCGGATCGGCATGGAGATCGTGCCCGCCGGACCGGAGGCTCTCGGCGCGCTCACGAGGGCCCTGAACGACGGACACGTGGTCTGCCTGCTCGCCGATCGGGACATCGGCGGCGGCGGGGTGGAGGTGGACTTCTTCGGTGAGCGCACCACCCTCCCCGGCGGGCCGGCGGTGCTGGCGCGGCGCACCGGCTCGCCGATCGTGGGCGTCGTGGTGTCCAGCCGCAACGGGAAGTGCCACGCCGTATGCATGCCGCCGATGGTGGTCAGCCGCGCGGGACGACTCCGCGACGTCGTCGGCGAGGCGACGCAGGCTCTGGCCCATCGGCTGGAGGAGATGATCCGGACCGCCCCGACCCAATGGCATCTGATGCAGCCCAACTGGCCGAGCGATCGCGCGGCTCTCGCGGCATTCCGGGACGGCTCGGAGTGAGTGCCGGCGCAGGCGCCCGCTAGCGTGAGTTCCGTGCGCGTGGGGATGATCAGCCCCTACAGCTTCACCCTTCCCGGCGGCGTGCAGATGCAGGCCCTCTACCTGGCACGCGCCCTGCGGCGCCGCGGCCTGGCGGTGAGCCTGCTGGGACCGTGCGACGGCCCCCCGCCCGAGCCCGACATCATCCCCATCGGCAACTCGCTCTTCATCGCGGCGAACGGTTCCTTCGCGCCGATCGCCTTCGACATCCCGGCGTTCCAGCGCAGCTACGCAGTGTTGCGGGATCAGCGCTTCGACCTCCTGCACGTCCACGAGCCGCTGGTGCCGGCGCCCTCGCTCGCCGCCCTTGTCTCCAAGCGCGCCCCGCTGGTGGCCACGTTCCACGCCGCCGGCGGGTCCGCCGCCTACGAGAACGTCTCGCCGGTGCTGCGCTGGGTCTGCAATCGCCTGGACTGGCGCGGCGCCGTCTCCGCCGAGGCCGCCGATCTGGCCCGCCGCCACCTGGGTGGGACCTACGAGGTGCTGTTCAACGGCGTCCCGGTGGAGCGTTTCCGCCAGACCAAGCCACACCCCACCGAAGGTCCCACGATCTTTTTCGTGGGTCGCCACGAGCCGCGCAAGGGCCTGGAGGTGCTGCTGGCGGCCATGCGCAGGCTGCCGCCCGACGTGGTGCTGTGGGTCGGGGGCGAGGGACCCCAGACCGAGATCCTGCAGAGGCGCACGGCCAATGACCGCCGCATCAGGTGGTTGGGCCGCCTCAGCGAGGACGAGAAGATCAGCCGTCTCTGTGGCGCCGACGTGTTCTGCGCGCCGTCGCTGCACGGCGAGTCCTTCGGCGTGGTGCTGCTGGAGGCGATGGCGGCCGAGACGGCGATCGTGGCCACCGACATTCCCGGCTACACCCGCGTGGCTCGTGCCGGGGTCGAGGCCTCGCTGGTGCCGCCCGGGGACGCCGAGCGCCTTGCCGGGGCGCTCCGGGAAGTGCTGGCGACGCCGGGCGACCTGGTGACGCGGGGATTCGAGCGGGCCGAGCAGTTCTCGATGGACCGGCTCGCCGAGCGCTACGCCGCCGTCTACGAGAGGGTGCTGGCGTGACGGTGCTGATCATCGTCGTGGCCGCCGCCGGCGCCCTGGGGGTCCTGATTGCCGCCGCGCTGCTGGCGGCGGGCCGGATCGCGGGACGTTTGGCCGGGGCGCGCGCCCCGCTCGCGGCCGAGGCCGAACGGATGGAGGTGTACGTCGAGGCGCTGTGCCTGGGTGCCGGCCTGCCGGTCCCGAGGCTGGCGGTGATCGACGACGCCGCTTGCGGCGCGCTGGCCTACGGGCGCGGCCCCCGCACCGCCACGGTGGCGGTGACCAGCGGGCTGCTGGACGTCCTGGCCCCGGTGGAGTTGGAGGGCACGCTGGCTCACCTGCTGACGCGCATCGCCGACGGCACCGCGCGCCGCGACACCCGGCTTTGTGCCCTGGCGCTGCTGGGCGGCCCCTTCGGGGCGTCCTGGGCGTCGCGGCGCCTCGACGGCGCCCGGGTCGTGGCGGCGGACGTCAGCGCGGCGCAGCTGACACGCTTCCCACCGGGGGTCGTGGGTGCGCTGGCCCGCATGGAGGAGAGCGCTCCCGCGCTCAGGCGCCGCTCGCCGGCGATCCGCCATCTCTGGATGCACGAGGCCCTCGGACCGGGCCGCCGGAGGGTCCCCGTGGCCGACCGGATCACCGTTCTCGGCGACCTGTGAGCGCCCCACGTCGGCACCGCCGTCCCGGTGTGGCTGCCGGCGCCTTTCGCCGACCGTGAGCCGAGCGCTGCGTCGTACACTGGAACCATGACTGCCGCCGCGGATCCTTCCGAAGCCAACGCAACGGCTCCACCCGCCCCGCTGGGGCGCGCCCAGGGCACCATGCGGGTCAAGCGCGGCCTCGCCGAGATGCTCAAGCGCGGCGTCATCATGGACGTCGTCACCGCGGAGCACGCCCGGATCGCCGAGGACGCCGGAGCGGTGGCCGTGATGGCCCTCGAGCGTGTGCCGGCCGACATCCGCCGCGACGGCGGCGTGGCGCGCATGAGCCCGCCGGAGATCATCGAGTCCATCGTCGAGGCGGTCACGATCCCGGTCATGGCCAAGGCCCGCATCGGCCACTTCGCCGAGGCGCAGGTGCTCGAGGCCCTCGGCGTGGACTACATCGACGAGAGCGAGGTGCTGACGCCCGCCGATGAGGCCCACCACATAGACAAGTGGCAGTTCACGGTCCCCTTCGTCTGCGGCGCCACGAACCTCGGCGAAGCGCTCCGGCGGATATCGGAGGGTGCGGCGATGATCCGCTCCAAGGGTGAGGCCGGCACCGGCAACATCATCGAGGCGGTGCGCCACCTCCGGTCCATCACCGGCGACATCCGCCGGATCACCGTCGCCGACAGCGCGGAGCTGTACGACTGGGCGAAGCGATTGCAGGCCCCCGTGGCGCTGGTGCGCGAGATCGCCGAAGCGGGCCGGCTGCCGGTGCCGCTGTTCTGTGCGGGAGGCGTCGCCACACCCGCCGACGCCTCGCTGGTCATGCAGCTGGGCGCCGAGGCCGTCTTCGTGGGTTCGGGCATCTTCAAGAGCGACAACCCTGCGCCCCGCGCCAAGGCCGTCGTGGAGGCGACCACCAACTTCGACGATCCCGCCATCCTGCTGAAGGTCAGCCGCGGGCTCGGCGAGGCGATGCCCGGACTCGAGTTGGGCAACCTGGAGACCCGGCTGGCGGAGCGGGGTTGGTAGGCCGACCCGTGAAGGCCGATTCTTGAAGGTGGGGGTGCTGGCGCTTCAGGGCGCCGCAGAACTGCACCTGGCGGCTCTGCGGAGCATCGGGGCCGCCGCCGTGCCGGTTCGCCGGCCCGACGAACTCGCGGATGTGGATCGGTTGATCCTGCCGGGCGGGGAGTCCACGACGATCTCGATGATGCTCGACGGCAACGGCCTCGCCGGGCCGCTGGCGGAGCGTCTCGCCGGCGGCATGAGCACGCTCGGAACCTGCGCCGGTCTGCTCCTGCTGGCCGCTGAGGTCAGCGACGGGCGGGACGACCAGCACTGCTTCGGCGCCCTCGACATCTCGGCACGCCGCAACGCCTACGGGCCCCAGACGGAGTCCTTCGAGGCCGACCTGCCGATTGCAGCGTTGGGTCCGTCACCGATGACGGCGGTCTTCATCCGCTCGCCGATCGTGGAGCGCGTCGGGCCCGAGGTGGAGGTGCTCGCCCGCCTCGACGGCCATCCCGTGCTGTGCCGCCAGGGTCGCGCCTGGGGCTGTACGTTCCATCCCGAGCTGTCGGGCGATCTGCGCCTGCACCGCCTGTTCTGCGAGGAGATGGCGTAGATGTCGGGTCACTCCAAATGGGCCACCATCAAGCACCGCAAGGGCGCGGCCGACAAGCGGAGGGGGAAGCTCTTCGCCCGCCTCATCCGGCAGGTCGAGGTGGCTGCCCGCGCCGGCGGCGGCGACCTCGACGGCAACCCCACGCTGCGCACCATGTACCAGAAGGCGCGCGACGCCTCGGTGCCCCTGGACACCATCGAGCGGGCCATCAAGCGGGGCACCGGCGAGCTGGAGGGGGTGGCCTACGAGCCGTTCACCTACGAGGGCTACGCCCCGGCCGGGGTGGCGCTCTACGTCGAGGTGCTGACCGACAACCGCAACCGCACCTCCTCGGAGGTCCGCTCGCTGTTCCGGGCGCACGGGGGTTCGCTGGCGGAGCCGGGGGCGGTGGCCTGGCAGTTCCGCCGGGGCGGGGTGATCACCGTCTCCCGAGCCGTCGATGAGGAGGAGCTGATGATGGCCACCCTCGACGCCGGGGCCGAGGACATCGTCGACGAGGGCGACACCTGGCGGGTGACCTGCGCGCCGACGGACCTGCCGGCGCTATCCGCCGCCCTGGAGGCCGCCGCCATCGCCGTGGAGAACGCCGAGTCCACGATGCTGGCGACGCAGGCAGTGCCCGTCACCTCTATCGAGCAGGCCCGCTCGGTGCTGCGCCTCGTCGGCGAGCTGGACGACCACGACGACGTCCAAGGGGTGCACGCCAACTTCGACATCCCCGACGAAATCCTCCAGGATCTGGCCGCCTCCGTCTAACCTCGTACGAGTGTTCGTTCTCGGTATGGATCCTGGTCTCTCACGCTGCGGCTACGCCTGCCTGTCCGGCCGTGGTGCAGCCGCCCGGGCCGTGGCGGCGGGCGTCATCACCACGCCGCCGGGCCAGCCGGTGCCGCAGCGGCTGGCGATGCTGCAGCGGGAGATCCGCGGCCTCCTCGGCGAGCTCACGCCCGCGGTGGTGGCACTGGAGAGGGTGCTGTTCCAGGTCAACGTGCGCACGGCGATGGGCGTGGGGCAGGCGGCGGGCGTGGTCATGGCCGAGGCGGTGGCCGCGGGTTGCGAGGTGGTGGAGTACTCCCCGAACCAGGTCAAGCTGGCTGTCTGCGGCGACGGGGCGGCCGGCAAGGACCAGGTGGCCCGGATGGTGCAGATGCTGCTCGGCCTGCCCGAGCCGCTGCGTCCCGCCGACACCTCCGACGCTGCCGCCGTGGCCCTCTGCCATCTGGCCCAATCTCCGACGGTTCCGCCGCCGGCCACTGCGGGGACGGCACCCCTGCCGGCGCGGTGATCGGATCGCTGCGCGGCCGCCTGCTTGACCGCCACGGTGACGAGTTGCTGGTGGAGGTGGGGGGCATCGGCTACCGGGTGACGGTGGGAGAGGCCGCCCAGCGGGCCGTCGGGCCGTCGGGCGGCGAGGTGTTGCTGTACGTCCACCACTACGTGCGCGAGGACGCCGAGACGCTCTACGGCTTCGGTTCGCCCGCCGAGTTGCGCTGCTTCGAGGCGATGCTGGGCGCCAACCGCGTGGGGCCCGCTCTGGCCCTGTCGATCCTCGGTGTTCACGACCCGGCGGCGCTGCAGGCGCTGCTGGCGGCAGGCGACATCGACGCGCTGTGCCTGGTCCCGGGGGTCGGAGCCAAGACCGCGCAGCGGTTGCTGGTCGAGTTGCAGGCGCGCCTGGGGGTGCCGGAGTTCGCAGCCGCGGCCCCCACGGCAGGGATCCCCGCTGGCGGCCCCCACAGCGACGTCCGGGCCGCGCTGGGGCAGTTGGGCTATCGCGACGACGAGGTCAACCGGGTGGTGTCGGGACTGCCCGCCGACGGCGACCCCTCCGAGCTGCTGCGCGACGCGCTGCGGCAGCTGGCGGGCGCCCGCTAGCCGGGCCGGTCGGGCTGACTGCGGGAGACGGCGATGCGGACCGAGGTGCTGGCGGCAGGCGCCGACGCCGGCGAGCAGCGCGAGGAGCACGCCGACCGCTTGGGCATCCGCCCGGTGCGGCTGGCGGACTTCGTCGGCCAGAGCGAGTTGAAGCGGCACCTCGGCATCATCTGCGGCGCCGCCCGCCAGCGGGCCCAGACCACCGAGCACCTGCTGTTCGCGGGACCACCCGGGTTGGGCAAGACGACCCTGGCGGGCATCGTGGCCGCCGAGATGGGGGTGGCGCAGCAGACCACCTCGGGGCCGGCGCTGGAGCGGGCGGGAGACCTCGCGGCCATCCTGACCAAGCTCGGCGAGGGCGATGTGCTCTTCATCGACGAGATCCACCGGCTGAGCCGTGCCGTGGAGGAGGTCCTCTACCCAGCCATGGAGGACTTCAGGGTGGACATCGTGCTGGGCAAGGGACCGGCGGCCCGCTCGATTCCCCTGGACCTGCCCCGCTTCACGCTCATCGGGGCCACGACGCGGATCTCCATGATCACCGGGCCGCTGCGGGACCGCTTCGGCTTCACGGCCCGGCTGGACTTCTACCCGCCCGCCGAACTCGAGCAGATCGTGGCCCGCACCGCCGGCATCCTGGAGGTGGACATCACGCCGGTCGCCGGTGCGGTGATCGCCCGCCGGGCGCGGGGCACCCCCCGCATCGCCAACAGGCTGCTGCGCCTGGTGCGGGACTTCTCCCAGGTGGAGGGCGACGGGCGGATCGACGAGGCGACCGCCGAGGCCGCCCTGGCGGTCTTCGGCGTGGACGGCCGGGGGCTCGACAAGCAGGATCGGGCAGTGCTGGACGCCCTCTGCCGCGGCTTCGGCGGGGGACCGGTGGGCCTGTCCACCCTGGCCATCAGCGTCAGCGAGCCCGCGGAGACGGTGGAAGAGGTCTACGAGCCGTTCCTGATCACCCAGGGGCTCATGATGCGCACCCCGCGGGGGCGCGTGGCCATGCCGGCCGCCTGGGAGCATCTGGGGCTCGAGCCGCCCAGCGGGCAGCCGGCCGTGGGCGGGTTCGCCGGCGACGCCGAGGCCGGCAGCGACACAGAGAGGCCCCCCGGCCTGTTCGATTGATGCGAACCGACGAGGTGGACTACGCGCTGCCGCAGGAGGCGGTGGCGCAGCAACCCGTCGAGCCGCGCCATGACGCCCGGCTGCTCGTCGACGGGGGAAACGACGACGAGGTGCAGCATCGCCGGGTGCGCGACCTGCCGCGCCTGCTGCACCCCGGCGACGCCGTAGTGGTCAACGACACCCGCGTGGCGCCCGCCCGCATGCACCTGCGCAAGCCGACCGGCGGGCGGGTGGAGGTGCTGGTCACCACGCCGGGACCGGAGGTCACCGCCGAGGCACTGGTGCGGCCCGGGCGCCGGGTGCCGCCCCGAACGGTGCTGCGGGATGGCGCAGGGCGGGACGTGCTGCGGGTCGGGGCGGCCGGCCCGGACGGCACCCGCGAGGTGACCGCTCTCGCCCACCGCAGCATCTCGGCGCTGCTGGAGGAGCTGGGCGAGGTGCCGCTGCCGCCCTACGTGCACAGCCCGGTGCCGGCCGAGCGCTACCAGACGATCTACGCCCGGCGTCCCAGCTCCGCCGCCGCCCCCACGGCCGGCCTGCATCTCAGCGAGCAGGTGTTGGCCGAACTCGGCGCCGCCGGGATCGGCGTGGTGCCCCTGGACCTGGAGATCAGCGTCGCCACGTTCCGCCCGATCACCGCCGAGCGGCTCGAGGACCACGTGATGCACAGCGAGCGCTACAC
>JAPPKQ010000106.1:0-8905 GCA_028819945.1 bacterium
GCCAGCACCGCTGACTGAGCGCTGGCCCCGCCAGGGGACGGCCTGCCAGCGCACAAGTTCGCGAGGGCGACCCGGCACTACTTGGATCCCGGGGCGCTGTCCGAGCTCGACGACGCCGACGTCGACCCGCTCTATGCGGTGCCGTCGGTAGCGGACGCCCTCGAGGCGGTCGGCGAGATCGTGAAGGCCCGGGCCGAGGCGGCCGAGAAGATCAACGCCGCGACCGTGTCGGCGCTGTCGAGTTTCGACCTCGCCGCCGCTGCGCGGCCGCGGATCATCGAAGCTACCGAAGCCCTGTTCGACGCCGTCGGCGCCGTCAATAAGGCGACCGGCGGCGAGGTCCTCGCCGTGGTGCTGCCCCGCACTCTGGCCGCGGCGACGGCGGTAGCGACCGGAGCGAACCCGGAGACGCTGAGAGACCCGTTCCTCGAGGTGCTCGGAGAGCCCGACGAGGACCCGCCGGTGCTGCATATCAACACGACGAACTTCGGGGCGTGGCTGGCGTTCGGAGACGAGGCGGCGAGAGGCGCCGCTCTCGACGCTCTCCTCGAGGTGCGGCACTAGGCGGCGGCGCTGAAGACAGCTGCGGGGAGTCTCCGCAAGCCGATGCGCAAGATCCGGCACGTCGGCGAGGTGGCCGAGACGATGCCGTCGGCGAGGGAACTGCTCGACGCGTGGCTGGCGCTCGGTGAGGCGATCACCGTCGAGGCGACCCGGCAGCTCGACGCTCTCGACTCTGACGGTCCTGTCGAGGCATAGACGCGGCGCCGCCCCGGACCCAGGCGGGCAGCTTGTGTTCCGGGGCGGCGACCGTCTCTTGCCATAGACGGCGCTCGGGATCCTAGTGGTCGGGCGCGCCGCCGCCCCGGGCGGAGTTCCTCTACAGGTCCCGGGGCGGCGGACTTCTAGCCGGCTGTTCGCCGGCGGTGAAGATGGGGCGCGCTAGGCGCCGGAGGCGGCGTCGATGCCCTCCTCGGTGGCGGCTCCGACGGCGATCGCCAGGCCGATGAGCATCGCGGGGGTGCTCCAGCCGAGGTCGACGAAGGCGACCTCGAGCACGCCGAGCGCGGCGGTCGCTCCGACAGCGACGCGGCGCAGGGTCTTGACCTTGTTCTTCATCCGGGTTCCTTTCGCCGGGTTTGCAGTGCGTCGCCGAGCCTACCGAACAGCTCGTCGGCGACGTGCGCGGCGACGTTGAGGTCGATCTGGTCGGTGCCGTCGCTGATCGTGACGGTCGTGCGTTCGTCGTCGAGGAAGATCTCGACGTCGCCGTCGTCGATCGTGGCGATGGCGAGGAGGCCGACGTCGGTGCGCTCGGCGCCTTCGGCTGCGGTGTCGACGGTGAGTCTCATTCGGTGCCCTCCTGGTCGCTGTCGGGTGGGTCGGGGTCGGCTTTGACGCCGGTGCGTTCGGTGAGGCTGGCCTCGACGGCGTCGAGGATCGAGGTCTCGGTGTCGTCGGGGACGTCGACGACGTCGGCCTCGGCGTCGATCCATTCGCCGGTCGAGAGGTGGTAGGTGTCGTGAACGGCGAGGTCCATCTCGATGCCCTTCGGCGGGAACCGCCAGGCGTTGACGATGCCCTCCTGGTGGAAGGCGCCGAGCTCGGGATGGTCGTCGAGGGGCAGGGTGAGGCTGGTGACGTGGACCTTGTCGCCCGGGCCGTGGCCGTCGAAGTGGATGCCGTCGGGGACGGTGAGCACCCACCAGTGGCGGCTGCGGATGTGCAGCGTGATGAACCCGGTGATCCGGGCGGTGACCGGTACGGCGAGGTCGACGGTGCCGCGCCAGGCGGTGACACCGGCGACGGCCTGCTCGCCTGGGGCGAGCTCGGCGTGAACGGCGATCGAGACACCGGAGCCGAGCTCGCGGCTCTGGCTGTGGGTCTCGGTGTCGGTCTGTGCGTAGCTGATCGTGGTCGAGCCCTTGACGCCGCCGGCGCCCTCGACGCCGACGGAGACCTCGACGGTCGCCGACGCTCCGATCTCGGTGGACTTGCCCCATTCCGAGGAGACGCTGTCGGTGCGGTCCAGCGACACCTCGATGTCGTAGTGCTGGGGCTCCTCGGTGCCGTTGCGCAGCGGCACCCGGTTGAACACCGCCGGCCGTTTCGAGACGCTGATCTTCGGGTCGCCGGAGACCTGGGCGGTGATCTTCGCTCCGGTCTTGGGTGGCGAGTCGCCGATCACGTACAGGTTGCTATCGACGAGGTAGCCGGCTCCGGAGAAGTCGAAGCCGTCGATCAGGTCGCCGAGGCCGGGGCTGAACCTGTTGACCGCAGCGCGCAGGTTGTCGAGGGTCAGTCCGAACCATCGGGTCTCGGCGGTCTCGCCGTCGGGATGCCAGGTCTCGCCGCCGTCGGCGGTGGCGGTCAGCGGATCCGGTGGCAGCGCCGGCTCTACATGAACGTTGATCCCCATCGGGTTCTCCTCTCGTCGGGGTGGCCGCATGCTAGACGCGGCGCCGGTCGCGCCGTCGGCGGTCGGCGGTCGGCGGCGTGTACTCGCCGGCGCCGAGACCCTCGTAGGCTTCGACGAGCTGGGCGATGATCGACCGTTCGGTGCGGTCGCCGAGATACAGGCCGTCCAGTGCGAACTTGATCGCCCGGACCGCTCCGGAGACGTCGACGTCGGTCATGTCGGGGCGTAGACCTGGCGTTCGATATTGAGGCTGTGAAGATGCAGCGACGTCCATGTGCCGGACCCGGCCGGCTGAGCGATCAGGATGTTGCCCGAGGCGTCCTTGGACAGGCGGGCGATGAGGGTCTCGGGTGCGGGTAGGGGGGCGCCGGTAACCCAGTAGGTCACCGGGATCGGTAGGCCTCCGGTGGCGACGAGCCCGTCGGTGCTGGTGCCGATCTCGGTGGTGGTGGTCTCCCATACGGTCCAGGTGAGCAGCTCGCCGTGGGTGTTCTGGCCGCCTTCGGGCCGGGCCCGGAACGCGACGAGGGTGCCGGCAGCGAAGGCTTGGGTGGTGAGCCGGGTGCCGGAGGAGCCCTGGCCGGGCTGGTGCAGGCGCCGCCACAGCGGGCTGCCGTCGGCGTTGTACGCCGCGCCCCATAGCGGCACGTCGAGGCTGTGAGCGAGCTGCGTGTCGGCCGGCTTGTTGCGGATGTAGCTGGTGTCGGTCTCTGCGGCGTTCCAGTCGGACTGCTCGACCCAGCCGGCGACCCGCCACCAGGCGTTGTCGGAGAGGTTGTCGGGGATGACGTTGTCGAGGTCCGACGTGTGCGCCTGGATGCACCAGGCGAACACCTCATAGCGGCCATCGGAGACGCGGCGTCGGGCGATGTCACCGACCCGGTAGGCGTAGCCGGCCTGCCAGCCGCCGATCGGGCCGCGGGGCTGCGCCGGGATCGTCGGCCGGTTCCGGACGTCATCCCACGTCGGCGCCGTCGGCCACGGGGCGGCCGTGTCGGGCACCGACGGAATGCTCGGACGGCCGGTCAGGCGGCTGTAGGGGTAGCTCGCCGGTGCTGTCGGCCAGGGCGCGTCCTTGGCCGGTGCGTCCTTTAGGACGTCGTAGGAGAGGCGCTCGTCGCCGACGAGGTTGCCCAGCGCGTCGGGGAGCTGATTGGGGGCGTAGTCGTGAACGCCGATCAGCGGCAGCCAGTGGTCGGTCGGCAGCAGATAGACGGGCTCCGAGCCGCCGTTGGCGGCCTGCGCCTCGAGGCAGAGGAACAGGCCCTCGCCCCACGTGTTCAGGACGGTCTCCTCGAAGAACACCACATCGCCGACCTCGTAGGCGGTTGCGACGTCCCAGGCGCCGCGCCAGTTCCATCGCGACGGCCGGCCCGGGATCGAGTCGTAGGCGGGCGGGGTCGGCCACGCCGCGGCGGTGCCGTTCGGCAGCGAGAACAGCCGCTCGACCATCGTTGCGGAGATCATGCCGGGGTAGCCGCGGCCGTCCTGGTCGATCGCCGCGTTCGGCAGGGCCAGGCTGTCGGCGCCCATGTGGATGACGATCACGGCGCCGGACTGGCTGCGTCGCAGGTCCGGCAGGTCGATAGTGGTGGCGCCGACGGTGAGCTCGTTGACGTGGCGCTGGGTGTTCTCGTTGATAGTGATCGTCGCAGCCTCGGCCTGGCGGTGGCCGGCGAGGCGCCGCGCCCAGGTCGCCGTCGTGGTGTCGGAGGGCTCGACGTTCGTGTTGGTGCGCAGCGCCTCCCAAATGTCGGCGGCGTGGAATACCTGCTCGCCGGTCTCGAAGGTTCGGGTGTTGTTCCAGACCCGGATCGGGCGGGTGTCGGTGAGCGACACGTAGTCGGTGGTGTTGCCCGCCGGCAGGGCGTCCACGGTCGAGAGGTGATTGCGCAGCACCAGGTAGAGGCTGTGACCGTCGCGGATGATGCGCCCGGCCCGGTAGTAGGTGGCCCCGGACCAGGTGTGGACCTCGCCGAGCACGATCCAGTCTTGGGTACGGCCCGGTGCTCGGGCGTCGGTCGTGGTATGTGCGACGGTCGCCGCCCACAGCGCCGAGTCGCGCAGCCGCAGCGTCCCCACCAGCACCGCGTCGCCGGCGGTCCACACCGGCACCCGGTCTACCTCGGTGGCGAGATCGTCGCGCAGATGGCCGATGCTGCGGGTCGTGGGCGGTCCCGACGCCGGGATCAGGATGACGACGTCGGTGTCGGGCGGCGTGTCGGTCTGGTCCTCGGCTCGGCTGAGGGCCCAGGGGCCGGTGTCGGTCATCGCTGCAGCTCCGCTCGGATCAGGTCGAGGTCGGCGTCGACACGGGCGAGACGCTCAGCGGCGAGGGTCGTGTCACCGTGGCGCATGGCCTGGGCGACGTGGCAGATCTCGTGCGCGACGCGCAGACACGGATCGGGGTACAGGCGCACGTCGAGCGCCTCGGGGATCGTGGTCTCATCCATAGCTCTACTCCAACTCTAGGTTTCGGTTGTCCACGGCGAGCGGCCGGCCGTCGAGGGTCAGCCGATCGTCGGCGAGGGTGGTGACGGTGATGGCGGTCGTCCAGTCGGAGAGGACCTCCTCGCCGGGGGTGTAGTAGCTGGCCCGCATCCGGACGTCGTAGTCGGTGCCGGCGTCGAGCCCGTCGACCGTCGCGGGGTTCTCGAGGGCGTGCAACACGGAGAACTCGTCGCCAGAGCCGGAGCGGCGATGGCCGATGAAGTAGCTGTTCGCCCAGTCAAGCGGCGTCCACGCGGCGTCGATCGAGTGGCGGTGAGCGGTGTAGACCGGCATCGGCGGGTCCGGGGTGTCGCCCGGGCCCGACACCGCGGCCCTGGTGACGGTGTTGCTCCAGTCGCTGCTGATGTCGCCGGCGCCGAGCTGGTACACGGCCCGTACCCGGGCCTCGACTGCACCGGTGCCGATGTTGCGGTAGGACTGCCGGCCGCGGCTGCCGATACTCGCCGACGCGCCCCAGTCGGCGGCGCCGACGGCGCGGGTCTGCAGCTCGAAGCGTCGCGGGGTGCTGCCGCCCGGGAATGCGTAGGTCCAGGTGAACTGCTGGAAGGTGCCGAACCGGGTGCCGAGCGACAGCACCGGTCCGTTGCTGGTAGGTGCTGCTGAGGTGGTGAACGTGGACCGCACCCAGCTCGACGAGCCCGCCGCGTTGACGGCCCGCACCTCGACCTGGTAGCTGGTCTCGGCGGTCAGCCCGGTGATCGTTCGAGAGGTGCCGGTAATCCCAGTGATCGTCGTCCAGTCGCCGGACGTGCCGGCACGGTGCCGCAGGTCGTAGGTGGCCGGCGTGCCGCCGGTCGTCGGTGCCGTCCAGGCGGCGGGGATCGTCGTCGCGGTCGCGGTGCCGGACGGCGCGCCGGGTGCTCCGGGCGGTTGCAGCATCGGCGGCGCTACCGGTGTCGCGTCCACCGCAGCAGACCAGCCGGAGTCGCCGGCCGCGTTGTAGGCCTGGATCTGCCACTCGTAGGTCGTGCCGTTCGTGAGCCCAAAGATCGCGGAGCTGGTGGCGGTGCCGACGTCCACCGCGGCACCCCAGTCGGTGTCACCGGAGAGGCGTTGGCGGTATCGGTAGCCGGTCGCTCCGGCGGCGGCGTTCCAGAACAGGCCGGTGGAGGAGTCGCCAGGAACCGCCCGCACGTTCGTCGGTGTCGGCGGTGGCTGCAGCGCGGCGGCGGGTGTGGCTGTCACGGTAGGCGACCAGTTCGAGGTGCCGGCGGTGTTGACGGCTCGGACCTGGACGTCGACGGCGGTGCCGTTGGTGAGTCCGGTGATCGTGCGGGTCGTGGCGGTGATGCCGGTGATCTGTGTCCAGGTCGAGCCGGTCGAGGGTTTGTGGCGCAGGTCGTAGGTGTCGGCGTCGATCACCGTCGCCCACGACGCTGCAAGCTGCCGGTCCGCCGGCGCTAGCGCGAGCCCGGCCGGGACGGCGGGCGCGGTGACGGTCGGAGCGATCTGTGTTTCGACGACGGTGATGCGGCAGATGCTGCGGGTCCGGGCCCGGAGCCGCCACTCCACGGACCGGATCACACACACCGCGTTGATGTCGGTCGCGGTGCGGGGATCCGAGATCCGCACCGGCATGAGCTGGCCCGGCTCCAGCGACGCCACCCGCGCGGTTGCGGCGGTGGTGGGCTGGGGCATGGCCAGGTCGATGACATGGACGTCCCGCGGGTTCGCGAAGCTGTTGACGATCGACTGCAGCGTCGCCGCGGGGGCGGACTGCAGCCACGCCGGCAGCACCAGCGGGCGAGGCCCCCACAACGCGACGGACTCCGCGGCGGCGACGGTTCTCGACGAGAACGCCGCCCCGGCCGTTCGGCTCGCGGTGACCTGCACCGCTACACGTGCCGACAGCGGCTGCATCTCCGCGGCGGCGGCCGCCGACGACGCGAAGGCGTCGGGGGAGAGGTTGCGGACCCCGATTGTGGCGAGAGCGTCGACGTAGGTGCGGGGAAAGGCGCCGACGCTGTTGGTCGGGTTCAGGATCACGGCGCCGCTGGTGAGACCGTTCCACGGGACCGTGACCATGACCGCCGAATTGAGCCGCGGCGGGTTCGGGTTCCGGGTGGTGGCGCGGCGTTGTTTGCCCCAGCGCTGGACGATGGTGGTGGCAGCGACCGCGGAGACGGTCACCGTCACCGTGAGCAGGTTCACGACGGCGGTGGCGGTGCATTGGGCGGTGAGCGTCTCCACGCCGTACCAGCCTCCGGGCCCGGCTAGCCCGCCCTGGACGTATCCATAGGCGGAGACCCGATATTCCTGGCGGTTGCGGCCCGAGGAGTAGTACTGGGTGACGATGTGAGCGGATCGGATGATGAACTCGAGGCTGGTCGGGTCGGCGACGGTGTAGGTCCAGTCGTCGCCGAGCGACGCGAATGATCCGGTGAACTGCAGCGGCAGTTGCTGGTCTCGGGGGAATGATCCCGGCCCGGCGAGCGCCGCTGCGGGGGTGTGCAGCAACACGAGCTCGATGCGTTGGGTTTCGCCGGTCATGGCGGCCGCCTCGATCGAGGTGAGCTGATTGAAGATCTGGGCGGTGTCGCTCTGTGTGGTGACGGCGGTCACGGCGAGGGTGTCGCCGCCGATGCGGGCCTGCTGGGTCTGGTGGGCCGCGGAGATGATCGAGATACCGCCGGAGCGTCCGCCGTAGGGGGTGGCGGCGAGCACACGGGCGATCTCGGAGATGAACTCGCCGCGCCGGCCGTTGAAGTTGAACGCCCCCAGCGACACCGCCGGCGACACGACGGTCACCATCCGGCCGGCGGCGGTGTTGAGCAGGGTCGTAAACGCGGCGGCGGTCGACGCGAGCGGCGAGGAGGGCTGGGTGACGGCGATGTCGGCGCGGACGTCGTCGTCGAGCTGGCCGACGAGGCGCCACACCGACCGGCGGCCGACGCTTCGGCTGGTGGTGGGGCGGTCCTCGCGGATGCACCAGCCGGTCACGTCGCCGGGGACGGTGGCGCCGCTGCGGGGGTTGTGACGGATCCGGAAACGGTGCCGGCCCCGGAGCTGGGCTTCGGTGAGGGCGGCGGAGCCGGAGGCGAAGGTGTCGCCGGTGAGGACCATCGACCCCGACCCGGGATCCAAAAGCGGCCGTTTCGGGTTGGATCGGCGCAGCGCACCCCATCGGTAGTCGAGCGCGTAGAGGTGGTCGGTGACCGTGGCGAGGCTGTGGCTGAAATCGGTGGCGTCGTCCCAGTCGACGTCGATGTCGGCGTCGGCGCCGATAACGAGATCCGTCATCGGTTCAGAGCTCGCCGCGTTCCTCGGCTTCGACGACCGCCTCGATGACGAGATCCTTGAAGTCGCGCTCAGACAGCAGCGGCGCGTGGTTCTCGACGTTGACGATCACCGTGCGGCCACCGCCGTGGCGCATCTGGTCCTCGCGGACGACGTACTCGGGGCCTTCGTCGCCGATCACCGCCAGGGTGGGGGTGCGGACGTAGGCGCCGGACCCGAAGGCCGGCACCCGGCCTCGGAAGTTGGCGCCGTCGTCGAGAATCGCTGAGCCGTCGGGGCGGATGGTGACACCGAAGCCGGGGATGCCGGTGTCGAAGCGGCCTTTGAGGCCGGTGCGCTGGTAGTAGTCGACCAGCGCTGTGCCGGGCCGCTGATTCGGGTCGAGCAGCCCCGCTGCGAACAGCTGCTCGAAGTTCTGCCCGTAGCCCTGGGCGCCGCCGTAGGGGCCGGTCTGCCAGCGGAACACCGCCCCCGCGAACTCGGCGAGACTGTTGCCGGCGGCGGTGGTGGCGGCGTCGACTCCTGCGGCCATGGTGGTGGCCGAGTCGGTGATGCGGTTCATGTCGGCGTCGAACTTGTGGACGACACCGTCGACGCACTGCTCGAACCCGGTAACGGTGCCGCAGGCGTTGGTCATCGTGACCCGCAGGCCCGCAGCGAGCCGCTCGGCGTCTGTGAGGACTCGGTTCATGTCGGCGTCGAACTTGTGGACGACACCGTCGACGCACTGCTCGAACC
>JAPPKQ010000106.1:9005-11378 GCA_028819945.1 bacterium
CGGTAACGGTGCCGCAGGCGTTGGTCATCGTGACCTGCAGGCCCGCAGCGAGGCGCTCGGCTCCGGCGGCGGTGGCGTCGTAGGCATCGATGACGATGCCGAGATCTCGGTGCGCCTCGGTGCCCATCGCTTCGACCGCTTCGGTTGACCGGTCAGCGTGTCTCTCGACCCAGCCGGCGGCGGAGTCGAGGGTGTCGGCGACGGTGTCGCCCCAGCCGCGCAGCGTGTCGCCGGCGCCTCGCAAAGCGTCGGCGACTGAGCCCATCGCGTCGCCGACGGGTCCGGGCAGCCACGTGAACTTCTCGGCGATCGAGGCGATCCCGTCGAGCAGCGTCGCCAGCGTTTCGAGCTGGGTCTGGACCGCCAACGCGATGAAGTCGGTCACGTACCGGAACGCGGCGGAGACGATGTCGCGGAACGTCTGGCTCTTGTTCCATGCCACGGCCAGCGCGGAGCCTAGAAGCACTAGCGCTGCGGGGATCGCTCCGATCGCCAACGCGACGACACCGGCGGCGATGCCGACCTTCTCCCAGTTCTCCAGCATCCACGACACCGCGGGGATGACGTGGTCTCTGACGAACTCGGCGACAGAGATCAGCGACGGCAGCAGCGACACGAGCAGCTCCTGGCCGACCCCGAGCGCGGAGTGTTTGAGCTCGTTGAGGGTGTCGACGAGCTCCGCTGACTTGGCGGCGGCCTCGGTCGACATGATGTTGCCGGTCGCTTCGGCCTGGTCGCCGAGGGCCTTGATCCCGGCGGTGCCCTCTTTCATGAGCGGCAGCAGTTGGGTTCCGGCCCGGCCGAACACCTCCTGAGCGAGCGCGGCCTGGCGCAGCGGATCGTCGACCGCGGCGATGGCGTCGGCGAACTTCATGAACGCCTCATCGGGGCTGAGACCCTCGAAATCGGCGACCGTGAGGCCGAGCTCGGCGAGCTGGCGGGTGTAGGTCGACAGGCCCCGGTCGGCGTCCGCGAGGAACTTGGCCTGCCGTTTCAGGCCCTTCTCGAGGACGTCGATGCCGGTGCCGGACTGCTCCGCCGCGAAGCGGAGCCGCTGGAGGTTCTCGACGGACACGCCGGTGCGTTTGCTCATCTTGTCGAGCTGGTCGCCCGTCGAGATCATCTTCGCGGCGAGACCGGCGAGCGCGGCGGCTCCGATAGCGACGCCGCGGTTCAGTGCCTGCGACGCCTTGGCCATGACCCGTTTGACGCGTTGCCCGAAGTCGTCGGCGCGGCGTTGGCTGCGCTCGAATGCCCGCTCCAGCGCTCTGCTTGATCCCTTCAGGATGACGTCGAGACGCCGATCAGCCATTGCGGGGCACCACCTTTCAGCCGAGACCGACGAGCACGTCGATCACGTCGTCGACGACCTTGGTGACCTCGCGGTCGAGAACAGCCTCCGCGGCGGTCTTGGCCGGCCATAGGAACGTGCCGCCCACACCGGAGCCGCCGCCGCGGATCTGCGGCATACCGCCGGGATGGAACCGGGCTGCGTAGCCGCCCCACTCCTGGCCGACGAGCCACGGCCGCGACCCGTCGCGGTTCAGGGTGACCTTGACCTCACCGAACGCAAGCGCCGACGTGATCCCCGCGACGCTGCGCCGGCCCCGGCCCGAGGTGCCCTGCCGGTAGCGGCCGCGGTACCGGGCCCGGGCGTCGTCTCGGACCGTCGCCCCGAACCGGCGGATCGGCCGGTCGAAGTCGCGGCGCAGCTTCGCGTCGGCGCGGCCGAGCGCCCGCCGGAAATCGGCGACGTCCTCGACGTCGACAGACAGGAACGCCTCCCGCTCGCTGAACGATGCCATCGCGCCACAATAGGGCAGCACCGCATCCGCAGCGCCGACCCGAACACCGCAATCCTGGGTCCAGAGGTCCCAATATTCGGGGCGCAGCGCCGCCAGGACGCCGCCAGGCGCCGCGAACGGGTCCGCTCGGCTGTATGTGGACCCTCGACAGCGTTTCGGACGCTCTACGGCGCTTGTAGCGGTTTCGGGCCGGTCACGCCTCCGAAGCGGTCTTGGCTTTATGGCACGGCCGGCACAGCGCCTGGCAGTTGTCGGGATCGAGCTCGGCGCCGCCGTCGGCGAGCGGGGTGATGTGGTCGACCTCGATCGCGGGGGTCGGCGGGCCGCACTGTTCGCACCAGACACGCTCTGCGAGGATGTGTGCGGCCAGGCGCCGCCACAGCGGCGACCGACCCTCGAGGCGATGGGCGGGGCAGCGGCTGTGGCGTGTGATCGTCGGGCAGCCCGGTTCCGAGCACGGCCCGGGCAGCCCGCGGCGGGTGACCCCCCCCCGCGCCCGGGGGAAGCGGCGGTGAGGGGCGACGAGCCGCCCAGCACCCCCCCCCCCACCACCAAACCCGCGCGCCCC
>JAPPKQ010000279.1 GCA_028819945.1 bacterium
ATCGCCGGCGAACTGGTCGACTCGGGGGCGGACTGCCTGATCGGCGGGGACATGGGGATCGGCAACACCACTGCTGCCGCGGCCCTCATCGGCGCCGTCTGCGAGCAGCCCGCCGATGCCGTCACCGGACCGGGGGCCGGTGTCCCGGCTCGCGGCGCCGAGCACAAGCAGGAGCTGGTCGCCGCCGCCATGCGACAGGCCGAGGGGTGTGTCGACCCGCTGGAATTGCTCGCACGGCTGGGCGGACTCGAGATCGCCGCTCTCGCGGGCTTCTACGCCGCCGCCGCCGGACGGCGCACACCCTTCATCGTCGACGGGGCCATCGCCGCCGCGGCCCTGTGCATCGCCGATCGGCTCAGCGCCGGAACAGCCGCGCATGCCATCGCCGGACACCTCTCGGCCGAGCCGGCGGCCGGGATCGCCCTGGAACATCTGGGACTGCGGCCGCTCCTCGACCTCGAGCTCCGTCTCGGCGAGGGAACCGGTGCCTGCCTGGCGTTCCCGCTGGTGAAGGCGGCCGCAGCAGCCCTGGAGCAGATGGCGGAACTGCCCGCCGAGGGGCCCGCGCCGTAGCCCGGCGGCGGCTCACGCCCCCCCCGGCGCGCGCACCCCCCGCCGGCCGGGGCGCACGCTGAGGCGGGGGCGGACCAGGAACGCCACGATCGCCGCCCCGACGATGCCGCCGCCGGTCGAGAGCGCCAAGTCCACGACGGTGTCCTCGTAGGTGAGGAAGAGGCGGCTGGTGCCGGTCTTGGCGACCACGTACTCCAGGAACTCCCACAGCACGATCAGGAAGGCCCCGAAGCCCCCGCCCGAGGCGACCAATCCAAGCCGGGTGGTGGGCCGACTGCCTCGCAGGATCATCGTGAAGGCCACGGCCAGCAGTGCCCAGTTGGCCAGGTGCAGGATGTCGTCGAACAGCTCCACGCTCTCGTACAGCCCCAGCATGTTGCCGCCGATGTCCAGGAAGAACGGCGCCACGATGCAGGTGTCGGCGGCGGTGTAGTAGGCGATCCGGCGCTCCGACCAGCGGCTCAGCAGCGGTGCCACGGCGATGCACAGCGGGAACGTGAGCGTCCGCACCAGCCAGCCCTTGCCGTCCAGCCGCTCCAGGTCGGCGATCAGCCCGCCGACCAGCATCGCCACCAGCCCCCAGCGCACCATGTGCAGCGCCAACCGCCGGAGCCGATCCACCATCGCGTCCTGTCTACCGTGCCGGAGCCACCGTCCGGCCGTCCCGCGGCCATCGTGCCGCTGATCCTGCCGAGTCATGCACCACTTCGGCCTCCCTCACCAGGTGCGATTGTCATTCGTAGCCCACCGGGCATTGCCACCGACGCCGCGTCGCGGTTGCATAGGCTCCGGTTCCGTGGACCTGCCTCCCCGACGGGACCTGTGGCATCGCCGGGATCCTCGGAGGAGTCGCCGGAGGCGGTACGTGGCCGCCGGGACCGCGCTGCTGATGGTCGTGACGGCCGCGGGGTGGGGCCAGGTGGCGGCCCAGACCGGGGATCCGGAGGGGCTTCCGGACGACGCCACGGAGATCCCGGAGGACGACGCCGAGGACACCCCAGAAGACACGCCGGAGGACGCCCCCGAGGACGCCCCCGAGGACACCCCCGAGGACGCCCCCGAGGACGCCCCCGAGGACGCCCCCGAGGACACCGCCGGAGAGATCCCGGAGGACGCCGAGGAGCAGGCGCCGGAGGAGGTCCCGCCCCCGGCGCCGGCCGGCTCGTTCGAAGGTTGCGTGACGGCGCAGCGCCTCGAGGACGGGCGGCTCGAGGTGGCCGTGCAGCCGAGTTCGCCGGGCGCCGCCTGCGGCGAGCGCCTGCTGCCGCGGCGCCGCTTCCTGCCCGCCGCCGCCGAGGCCGGGCGGTGGCTGGTGACCGCGCCGCTGCGGATCGACGACGTCGTGCTCCGGGTCGCGGCGCGGCATCTGGCCGGCGGGGCCGTCGAGGTGGCCATCCAACTGCGCTCGCCGGGGGACGGCACCTGGGGCCCGCGCCTGCTGCCGCGGCGCCGATTCGTGCCCGCCGCCCTCGAGGCGGACCGCTGGCTGTCGTCGTCGCCGGTGAACGCTCTGGTGCCGACGTACAACTCGGTGCTGGAGCGTGCCCAGCTCGTCACCCTCTACGGGTACCCCAATACCCCGCCGATGGGGATCCTGGGCCGCGGCAGCCCCGAGCAGGTGGCCGATCAGGCGGCCGAGTTCGCGGCCGCCTACGACCGGTTGAACGGCGACCGCGAGGTGATTCCCGCGTTCCACCTGATCACCGGCGTGGCCCAGGCCCATCCCACCCCCGACGGCACCTGGATCTCCCGGATGCCTCCCGAACTCATCTCCGAGTACGTGGAGTTGGCCCGCGAGCGCGGCATGCACGTGTTCCTCGACGAGCAGATCGGCTGGAGCGATCCGCTCACCGAGGTGAAGAAGCTGGAGCCGTTCCTGCGGGAGCCGTTCGTGCACGTGGCCATCGACCCCGAGTTCGCCACCAAGCGCGCGGGGAGCCGGCCGGGGCTGGCGATCGGCGGGGTCACCGGCGCCGAGATCAACGAGGTGCAGCGCTACCTGGCAAGCATCGTGGCCACCGAGGGCATCCCGCCGAAGATCCTCATGGTGCACCAGTTCACGCCCTGGATGGTGACCGACCGTGCCGACATCGTGGACCTCTTCGAGGTCGATCTGTCGATCGACATGGACGGCTTCGGGGGGATCGGCATCAAGTTGCAGCACTACGACCTGTTCGCCGTGCCCGAGCCTTCGGAGCGGCCCGCCATCAAGGTATTCCTCAGGTACGACACGCCGGTCCTGACCCCGGAGCAGATCCAAGCGCTCGACCCCCGGCCGGACATCATCGTCTACCAGTAGCCCGGCGGCCCCCGGAGATCGCCGACCCGCGAGCGGGGCGCCGGGGCGGCCGATCGACGCTCGGTCAGCCGCGGCCCACGAAGGGCATGCTGTTGGCCATCACCGTCATCTGCAGGACGTTGGCGTCGGGCGGCAACTCGGCCATGTAGCGCACGGCCCGTGCAACGTCCGCGACGTTCATCAGGGGCTCGGGGCGCACCGAGCCGTCCGCCTGCGGAACGCCGGCCTCCATCCGGGCGGCCATCGGCGTGCGGGCGTTGCCGATGTCGATCTGACCGACGCTGATGCCGTGCGGGCGGCCCTCCAGGGACAGCGCCTTGGTGAGACCGGTGACGGCGTGCTTGGTGGCCGTGTAGGGCGACGAGTACGGCCGCGGGGCGTGCGCCGAGATCGACCCGTTGTTGATGATGCGCCCGCCCGGGGGGTTCTGGCTCTTCATCCGGGCGAAGGCCGCCCGGGCGCAGAGCCAGCTGCCGGTGAGGTTGGCGCCGACCACCCGCAGCCAGTCTTCCACCGGCAACTCGTCGATCGGCACCGGTGCGGAGCCAGACCCGGCGTTGTTGAACAGCAGATCCAGGCGACCGAAGCGGTCCGCCACCGCGCCGAAGAGCCGCTCCACGTCGTCGGGAAGCGAGACGTCGGCCACGATGGGCAGTGCCTCGCCCGCGCACCGACCCACCACGTCGTCGAGCAGTTCAACCCGGCGCCCGCACACCGCCACCGCCCAGCCCGCGGCGCTCAACTCCAGAGCACTCGCCTCGCCGATGCCGGTGCCACCACCGGTGACCAACGCCACCCTGCGCTCAGCCACGCTGCTCTCCCCTGCCGCTCTCGCCGGTCCGCGTGCGCTGCCACGGTAGCCCGCCGGTGTCGACCCTCTCGGAAACACGCGTAAGGTTGGGGTTCGGGGTCGACGGTTCTCGCCTCGTCCTCGCAGGGCCGGCGTGACGGCCGAGGCCACGACGTTGAAGGGGAGGCGACCATGCTGGATCAGGCGCTGAGGCGCTACTGGCATCCCGTTGCGGTCTCGACCGACGTCACGACCGAGCCGCAGCAGGTGCGGCTGCTGGGCGAGCCCATCGTGCTGTACCGCGACGCCGAGGGACCGGTGGCGCTGGCGGACCGCTGCGTGCACCGGGGTGCGACCCTGTCGGCCGGCTGCATCCGCGACGGGCAACTCATGTGCCCCTACCACGGCTGGCAGTACGACCGCACCGGCAGGGTGTCGTTCATCCCCGCGCTCGGCCCGGACGGCGCCATCCCCAGCCAGGCCAGGGTGCAGCGCCACCGCGTGCGCGAGCAGTACGGCGCGGTGTGGGTGGCGCTCGAGGAGCCCGTGGCCGACCCGCCCCCCTGGCCCGACGACGACTGGAACAACCCCGACCGGCGCGTGTTCATGGTGGGCACCTGGCGCTGGGGCGCCTCTGCGGGCCGGATGATGGAGAACGCCGCCGACTTCGCCCACTTCAACTTCGTGCACGCCGGGTTCACCGAGCTGGCCGACGGGCCCTTCATCAAACCCTTCGAGATCGAACTCACCGGCGACGGCATGACCTACGCCTACGACGACAGCGTGCTGGTGCGGGAGTACACCCTGCACCTTCCCTTCGCGCTGCACGACCGCAAGTCGGTGGTGGCGGCCGCCGGAGGGATCACCTGGTCGGAGCAGGGCGACTCCAGGGCCGGCGACGTCACCACCATCTCGTCGGTCGCCTCGCCCACCGACCGGGCCGAGACGTTGATCTTCGTGTACCTGTCGCGCAACCACTCCCTCGACGTCCCGGACGAGGACTTCGCGGTCGGTTTCGACGAGATCATGGAGCAGGACCGCATGGTCGTGGAGGACCAGGACCCGCTCGAGCTGCCGCTGGATCCGCGCACCGAGCTACACCTCAAGCTGGCCGACGGCGCCTCGATCGTCTACCGCAGACTGATGCGAGAACTGATCGCCGAGCACGCGTAGTGGAGGGAACATCATGCTGGATGAGGCACTGAGGCACTACTGGCACCCCGTCGCCGTGGCGAGCGAGGTCACGGCCGAGCCGCAACAGGTGCGCCTGCTGGGCGAGAACATCGTGCTGTACCGCGACGACGAGGGCCTCGTGGCGCTGCGCGACAAGTGCGTGCACCGGGGTGCGACCCTGTCGGCCGGCTGCATCCGCGACGGGCAACTCATGTGCCCCTACCACGGCTGGCAGTACGACCGCAGCGGCACCGTGTCGTTCATCCCCGCGCTCGGCCCGGGCGGCATCATCCCCAGCCAGGCGAGGGTGCAGCGCCACCGGGTGCAGGAGCGCTATGACGCGGTCTGGGTGGCTCTCGACGAGCCGGTGGCCGAACTGCAGCCATGGCCCGACGACGACTGGAACGATCCCGGCTGGCACGTGCTCCTCGTGGGGGCGTGGCACTGGCAGACCTCCGCGGGCCGGATGACGGAGAACGTCATCGACTTCGCCCACTTCAACTTCGTGCACGCCGGGTTCACCGAACTCGCCGACGGGCCCTTCATCAAGGACTACGACGTGACGGTCACCGACGACGGCATGACCTACGCCTACAACGACAGCGCCCTGATCCGCGAGTACTTCCTGCACCTCCCCTTCACGCTGCACGACCGCAAGGTGGTGGTGGCGACCAGCGGCGGGATCACCTGGACCGAGCAGAGCGACTCCGACGCCGAGTCCAAGATAGGCGACGTCACGACCGTGTCGTTCATCGCCTCGCCCACAGACCGGGCCGAGACGTTCATCCTCGGGTGGCTGTCCCGCAACCATTCCTTCGAGATTCCCGACGAGTACTGGATCTCCGGCTTCGCCGAGGTCCTGGAGCAGGACCGCGCCGTGGTCGAGTCCCAGGACCCGCCCGAACTGCCCCTCGACCTGCGCGACGAACTGCACCTCAAGGTGGCCGACGGAGCCTCGATGGTCTACCGCAGGCTGCTGCGGGAACTCGCCGAGGGCACAGCCGGCTCGGCGATGGCGGCGAAGGCGGCCTCGATGGTGGCCGCCGGCTGAGGTTGGATCGCGGCGCCCGCACCTTGCGCGGCGGCGCCACTCACCGGGACGCTCTGCCGCGCGCCTGCAGCCGGCGACCCTTGTGATCAGGCCTTGCCCGCGGCCTTGAATTCGTAGCCCTCGTCGGTGGCGCGGGGAGGGGCCTTGCGAGCCAGGGCGGCCTCGGTGGCGGGGGCGAGGCGCTCGCACTTGCGCTCCCAGCGCTCGGGGTGCCGCTCGGCGAACTCACCGATCACCTCGGCGCCCATGAGTTCGAGTGACTCGCAGATCTGGGTGTGGGGGATGCGCCCCATCTGGGCCATGAAGATGACCTGGTCGATGCCGGCCTCCTCGTAGCGGCGCAGCAGCGAGCGCACCTGGTCGGGCGTGCCGATGGCGCCCCGCAGCCCCAGCACCCCCAGGTCGCCGAAGGTGGCGTCGAGCGGCTCGCCGGTGCGTCCCGCCTCGGCGCGCCGGAACCCCACCTCCTCCCGGTTGGTCTCGAACTCCTGCCACACGTCGGTGCGCGCCGGACGGTGGGTGCCGAAGGCGTAGTAGTGCAGCAGCCCGTAGCCGAAGAAGTGCGCCGAGTCGAGCCCGCGCTCGACAGCGGTCTGCTCGTCGGGATGGCACATCAGCGGCAGGACGATGGCGATCTGCGGATTCACCGCGAACCCTGACGGCACGCAGTCCTCCGACGCCAAGACCGACTCGTACTCCGCAACCCAATTCGCCGCCCGCTCGGGTTCGATGAACTGGAAGGACAGGGCGCCGATGCCGCAGCGGGCCGCCAGCAGGATGGTCTCCCGGCGGCTGCAGGCCACCCACAGAGGCGGGTGCGGCTTCTGCAGCGGCTTGGGCACCACGTTGCGCGGCGGCATCCGGAGCCACTCGCCGTCCCAGCCGGCGAACGGCTCCTCGACCATCATGCGGGCCACAACGTCGATGTGGTCGGTCCACTGGTCCCGCTTGGTGTCCCACTCCACGCCGAAACCGCCCAGTTCCGCCTCCGAGGAGGCCTCGCCGGTGCCGAGGTCCACCCGGCCGTCGGACAGCAGGTCGAGCGTGGCCGCCCGTTCGGCGACCCGGGCGGTGTGGTTGAACTCCAGGGGCAACTGCACGATGCCGTGGCCGAGGCGGATCCGCTGCGTGCGCGCGGCGGCGGCCGCCAGGAACACTTCCGGCGCCGAGGAATGGCTGTACTCCTCCAGGAAGTGGTGCTCCACCTCCCAGACGTAGTCGAAACCCAACTGATCGGCGAGGACGACCTGCTCGAGGCACTCCCTGTACAGGCGGTGCTCGTCTCCCGGCTCCCACGGCCGCGGCAACTGCATCTCGTAGAACAAGCCGAACTGCATTGTTCCTCCGAACCCGCACCGACCCGAGGCGAGACGCTGCGCCGTCGTCGGCACCTGTCTCTCCAGTGTAGGAACGAGACGTCCGGACGGTCCGGGCGGCCCGTGGCGATCGGGGCGCGACCGGTCACGGGCGGGCGCACCGTTACGATCGAATGGCGTGAGCAGCGACGAGAACCTGCGCCGATCCCTGGGCGGCCTGAGCGAGCCCGAGCGGCTTCACCACGAGCGGCTCGTCGCCACGACCGCGCTGCTGGCGGACATCTCCTTCGCCGACATCCTGGTGCTCGTGCCGATCCTCGACGCCGACGGTCCCGATGGCGGCGCCGGCGGCGGCGAGAGTCGTTTCGTGGTCACCGCCCACAGCCGTCCCATCACGAGCCAGACGGTGCATCCCGACGACCTCTTCGGTCTGGCCGTCACCGCCGAGGAGCGGCCGCTGGCCGCACTGGGGCTCCGGACCGGGATCAGCACCAACGGCGGCGCCTACCTCCCCGGCCAGGACCGCTGGGTGCAGTCCCTGGCGGTTCCGGTGAATCTCGACAACCGCACGATCGCCGTGCTGCTGCGGGAGTTCCCGTCGGTGAGCGACCGGGTCTGGGGGCGACTGGAGACCACCTACTTCGGACTCTTCCGCCGCCTGGCGGGGATGATCGCCGACGGCGTCTACCCCTACGCCACCGGGCCCGGCGATCACGACCACCCGCCGCGGGTCGGAGACGGCGTCATCCTGCTCGACGCCTGGCAGCGGGTGGAGTACCTCACGCCCAACGCCCACTCGGCGCTGCGGCGCCTCGGCATCAACGGCGACCCGACCGGTCGCCGGCTGGCGCAAGTGGGGCTCGAACCGCGCGCCCTGCAGCGCACGGTGTCGGCGTCGCTGCCACAAACCGAGGAGATCGAGCGCAACGGCCACAGCGTGGTGATGCGCTGCCTGCCCCTGATCCAGGAGGACACACTCACCGGCGTCCTCGTGCTGGTGCGGGACATCACCGAGTTGCGCAGGGTGGACCGGCTGCTGATCACCAAGAACGCCGCCCTCGCCGAGGTGCACCACCGCGTGAAGAACAACCTGCAGACGGTCTCCTCGCTGCTCAGCCTGCAGAGCCGCTGGCTGGAGGGGCCCGAAGCCAAGGAGGCACTGGCCGAGTCGGCCCGCCGCATCCGCCTCATCGCCGCCGTGCACGAGATCCTCAGCGAGCCCGACGGCGAGAGCACCCCGTTCGAGAGCGTCGTGGCCTCGCTCTCGTCGCTGCTGCGTGAGTCGCTGGCGCCGCCGAACGCACCGATCTCGATCGAGGTGTCCGGAGCCGTCGGTCCCCTGCCCAGCGAGGTGATGACCACGATGGCCATCGTGCTGAACGAGCTGGTACAGAACGCGGTGGACCACGGTTTCGGCGGCGCCGCGGCGGCCATCGCCGACGGCAGCGAGATCGTGGTCCGGATCGGGCGGGAGAACTCCGAACTTCAGGTGTCGGTCACCGACAACGGCCGCGGCATGCCCGACGGCGAGCTGGAGGAGGGGCTGGGCCTCACGCTGGTCCGGACGCTCGTCGAGAACGACCTCGGCGGCAACCTCGTCCACCGGTCCGCCCCCGGCGGCACCACCGTCGAACTCACCGCCCCGCTACGGACGATTGATAGCTAATCTGTACATCGATAGCTGCTAGCATTCAGATATGGCGACTATCCGCACCACCATCACGCTTGACAGAGCAATGGCCGAACAGGCCCGCGACCTGAGGATCAACATCTCCTCCGCGGCCCGCGAGGGCGTCGCCGCGTCAATCAAGGAGGCCCTCGCAGAAGCCGACCGGGAGGCGTACCGCCGTAACCCGGAGCAGCCGGACGACTTCTGGGATCACGCGCAAGCGTGGAGCGATGCGTGAACCGGGGCGAAGTGTGGTGGGCCGAAATCGCCTCGAAGCGACGGCCGGTGCTGCTGCTCACTCGGACCGAGGTCATCGCGCTGCGAGAACTGGTGACCGTCGCTGAGATAACGACCAACGCGCGAGGGCTCTCCGTCGAGGTGCCAATCTACCCCGAATCGAGTGGCCTCCCGAACGAGTCGGTGATCAACTGCGACGGTCTCTACACGATCCGGCGTTCATCGCTCCAGCGAGTTTGCGGAGAGGTGGACGACCGGACCATGGCGCGGGTCTGCCGAGCGGTCAGCCACGCCCTGAGCTGCTGAGTCTCTGCCCTGGACGCGCCGATCGGTGCGTCGAGGGCTCCGACGGTGGAGCGTTCTTGACGCGTCAGCGTCCGAGCTGTTGTCCGCCGCCCGGTCAGGCGACCTCGACGAGGGGTTCGATGGCGCTGACGTCGGTCTTGGCGCGGGCGACGTCCAAGTCGTACATCCGCTGCAGGTTCAGCCAGAACTCCGGAGTCATGCCGAGGGCTCGGCCGATTCTCAGCGCCGTGTCCGCTGTGATGGACCTCCGGCAGTGAACGATGTCGTGGATTCGTATCTGGGGAACTCCTACCGTCTTGGCCAAGCGGTATTGGGTGATCCCCAACTCCTCCATGATCTCCGCGAGGTGTTCTCCCGGGTGTATCGGTTCGGCGGCGATCATGATCGTCCTCCTCAGTGGTAATCAGTGACCTCGATCTCCATAGCACCCTGGTCCGTCCACACGAAGCAGACGCGCCACTGGTCGTTGATGCGGATGCTGTACTGGCCCTTGCGGTCTCCTCGCAAGACTTCAAGTCGGTGAGACGGCGGCACCCGAAGGTCAGCGACGGCCGCAGCCGCCACCACTCGCTGCAATCTCACTCGTGCTCGCCGTCGGATGTCGGCCGGCAAGCGCCGGACCGTCTGTCGTGCTACCAGGCGTTCGGCCTCGTCGTCTTGAGTTGCCCAACTGACAGCGACAGTAACGTATCGAGTTATCAACGGAACAGTGAGGAAACGCGAATCTCCTGTGCGATGACCCCTCGCGGTGCGGTAGGTAGGAGACGGTTGACCGCGCTGGCCATGGCGGGGCTGCTGGCCAGCGTCGTCGTCTCGGTACCCGTCGCCGCTCAGGACAGCAACGACCTCAGCGAACAGGACCGCCTTGTCGGCATCGCCGACGACTCGATGCTTGCTGCCCGGGAAAGCAGCGACGGCACCGGCGAGGTGCGCATCGCGGCGCGCAGACTCGCCGACGGCCGCATCGAGTTCGGCCTCGAACAACACCAAACTCAAGGCTGGGGCGACGTGCGGTTACCCCGCCAGAGACTCTTCCCCGTCGACGCCCGGGCCGGGCGCTGGCTCGCCGGTTCGCCGCTGACCCTCACCGGCGGCGACGTGCGCATCGCGGCGCGCAGACTCGCCGACGGCCGCGTCGAGGTCGGCCTTCAGGTACGTGACCGCTCCACCTGGAGCGACCGGCAGTTGCCCCGCTTGCGCTTCGTCCCCACCGGTGCCCGCGTTGGCCGCTGGATCGCCAGTTCGCCGCTGCTCGTCACTGCCCCCGCATCCGCCGAGCCGTTCAGCGCCGTCACCGCCGGTGTCTGGCACTCGTGCGGTCTGCGCACCGACGCCACCGTCACGTGCTGGGGCTCCAACCACGACTCGTCCGGCTCCCGCGTCGGACAGGCGACCCCGCGCGCCGGGACCTTCAGCGCCGTCACCGCCGGCGCGTACCACTCGTGCGGCCTGCGCACCGACGGCACCATCACCTGCTGGGGAACCAACAGCATGCCCGGAGCGATTGAGACCACCGGACAGGCGGCCCCGCCCGGTGGGCACTTCAGCGCCGTCGCAGCCGGCGGTTTCCACTCGTGCGGCCTGCGCACCGACAGCACCGTCACCTGCTGGGGCGCCAACCATGCGCCGTTCAGCCGCTCGCCCGGAGAGGGCGAATACCTCGGACAGGCGGACGCTCCCCGCGGGCACTTCAGCGCCGTCACCGCCGGCTTGGACCATTCGTGCGGTCTGCGCACCGACAACACCATCACCTGCTGGGGCGCCAACAACTACGGGCACGCCGACGCGCCCGCCGGGCACTTCAGTGCCGTCGCCGCGGGCGGGACTCACTCGTGTGGACTGCGCACCGACGGCACCATCACCTGCTGGGGGGCGAACAACTGGGGGCAGG
>JAPPKQ010000202.1 GCA_028819945.1 bacterium
GGTCATGGTGGTGCAGAAGTCCGCGTCTGCCGGGCACTCAGCCTGTGCGGGCCGGACGGTGTCCCGGGTGGCGCGGCTTGCGAGCGGCCCTTCCCGGTTGCCGCGGTGGTCGGTGAAGGAGACCTTGACCAGCAGCTTCTTGCCGGCGTCGGCGTCGGTGAGCGCGTAGGTCGGCATGTTGGCGCCGACGTTGACCGGGTTGGAGCTGCCGTCGTCGTCGACCCGCACCCACTGGTAGATCCATTGCGGGTCGTCGAGCCCGTCGGCGTCGGCGATGCCGCTCGTGTCGGCCGTCAGCACGTTGCCCGCCTGGAGCACGCCCGCAACGATGGCGGGCCGCCCGGTGGCGGCGGTGTTGAGCTTCAGGCTGACGGTCACCTCGTCGGGTTTGTTCAAGGCGAAGCCGGCGGGGGCGTCGAATTCATAGTTGCCCGCGGTGCCGGTTTCCGAGTCGGCGTCGAGGGTGAAGTCGGTGCCGTCGACGGTCAGCACCGAACTCCGGGGCAGGAAGGCGCCGACGTTGAAGCTCAGCGTAGCCGGGTCTGCGCTGCTATCGAGCGACAGCTTGCTCACCTCCCGGGTCGCGCCGCCGTCCGGGAAGGAGCGGCTGGGACCGAGCAAGCCGTAGTTCGTGCCGTAGCCGAAGACGGTCCCGGTCCCGCCCACGGTGAGCGTGGCGCACCAGTCGGCGTCTTCGGGGCAGTCGGCGAGGTCCGGCAGGGCGGCGCCGGCCAGGACCGGGTCGCTGCGCAGGGTCTGGCGCCGGCCCTTGCCGTCGGTGAGCGAGAGCTTGACGGCGACGCGCTTGCCGGCGTCGTCGCCGGTCAGCGTGTAGGTCTCTTCGGTGGCGCCGTCGATGTCGGTCTCGGTGTCGTCGCTCGCGATGCGCACCCACTGCCAGGCCGGCTGCGGGTCGTCGAGCCCGTCGCGGTCGGCGATCTCGCCGCCGCCGTCGGGGTCGGCGAAGTCGGCGGCGGCGACGATGCGCGCGCCGGCGGTGAGCGTCTGCCCGGCCCGGGGCAGGCCGAGGACGGCGGGCCGGCCCTCGGCGTCGAAGTTGGGGAAGCGCACGGCGACGGCCACGGTGTCGCCGTCGCTCAGGCCGAATCCGGCGGGCGGGTCGAAGCGGTACCGGGCTTCGTTGGTGGGCAATCCGGCCAGTTCGTCGGCGGCCGCGGCGGCGGTGAAGGCCGTGCCGCCGATGGCGATCGTCGTGCCCTCGGGCAGTTTGTCAATGAGCTCGATCGCCAGGATCCGGTCGGTCCCGTCGTCTTCGATGTTCAATCCTTCGATGGTCGATATCACCCCGCCATGGTCGATGTTGACGTCGTCGATCCTGCCGTACACGAGGCCGTAGCCGGTGAAGGTAACGTTGTTGTGGATACGGGTCCCCACGGTCATCACGGCGCACCAGTCGGCGGCGTTCGGCTCGCCCGGTCCGGGGCAGTGGGCCTGGCTCACGGCGCCGAGCACTTCGCCGGTCGCGGGGAAGACGGCGCTGGCGAGCGGCCCCTCGGCGTTGCCGCCGGCGTCGGCGAAGGAGACCCTGACGGACACCTTGAAGCCGAGGTCGGCGGCGGCGAGCGTGTAGGTGGCGCCGGTCGCGCCGGCGATGTCCTCGGCGTTGCCGTCGCTGTCCGCGCGCACCCACTGGAAGCTGTAGCCGGCGGGGAAGCCGGCGGCGGGCAGCCCGTCGGCGTCGGCGATCGTGCCGGGGCCGGCCGTCAGAGTCCGGCCGACCCGCGCGAGGCCGGCGATGTCGGGCACGCCGGCGGCGGGGGCGTTGTCGCGCTTCAGGCGCAGGGCCACGGTCACCGTGTCGCCGGCGCTCCAGGACAGCCCGGCGGGCAGGGTCCATCGATATTCCCCCGCGCCGCGTTCGGCATCGGCGTCGAGGGTGAAGGTGTGGCCGCCCAGGTCGAGCACGGAGCCCCGGGGCAGGGAGCGGCCGAATAATACCTGCACGGTTCTCGTCTCGCCCGCCACCGTGCGGATCGACTGCACCGTCCAGCTGTCGCCGCCGCGGACGACGGTCGGGTCGTCCAGCGCGCCGAGCGCCGGATTCGCGGCGTAGCCGGAGATCTGGCCACTGACCCCCACGGTCGTCCCCACGGTCATCCGGGCGCACCAGTCGGCGCCTTCGGGGCAGGCGGCGGGCAGGATGGGGCCGTGGGCGGGGCTTGCGAGGGATTCGCGGCCGCCGGCGTCGTCGGTGAAGGCGGCGCGCACCCTGATCCGGCTGCCGACGTCGGCTCCGGTCAGCGTGTAGTGCGGCCCGTCGGCGCCGGCGATCTCGGTTTCGGTGTCGTCGGCGGCGACCCGGATCCAGCGCAGGTCGAAGCGGGCGTCGGCGATGCCATCGGGGTCGGCGATATCGGAGAGGTCGGCGCTCAGCCGGTCGCCGGCCCGGTTGCCGCCGGTAATGGCCGGCGCCCCGGCGGCGAAGCGGTTGATGAAGGCGTTGGCCCGGCCGACGATCCGGAGGCGGAAGATGGCGGTGCCCGTAGACTGGTCCCAGGTGTTGCCGCTACCCGGGAAGAATTTTCTGTTGGCGATGCTCCAGCCTTCGGCCTTGCCGCTGTCCTCGGCGCCCGTATTGGTGTGGCTGACCGTGACTCCGGTCGTGCCGGTCCCGGCGTCGTTGGAGATCACCACGCTGTAGGTCGTGGAGGGCTCCAGCACCGCGCCGCCGGCCGGCGCGGCGAAGTCGTTGACGCTGCTGGCGCTCAGGCTGGCGGGGTCGGCGAAGGTGTGGAGCAGGTCCTTCGGGCTGCCGTTGGCGTTGGTCGAGAACAGGCGCACGAGGATCTGGCCGGTGTTGTCGCTGCCGATCCCGACCCCGATGCTGTCGACGGTGTAGCCGTGGGGGTTCGGTCCGGTGGTGAAGGCCAGCGCCGTGTGGGTCTGCACTTGGGAGACTTGCGACTTCCCGGTGTTGGAGACCAGGGCGGCCGCGGCGCCGACGGGCCCGGTTTCCCGGTCGGTCTCCATGGCCCGGTCCACGATGACCCGGTAGGTCCTGCGGGTGGCGCCGTCCGGGGCGGTGACCCGGACCAGGACGGTGTTGAGCCCGACCTCGAGGGCGGCCTGGACGCCGCTCTTGCCGGTGTCGGCGTCCCGGAGCGGGCGGCCGTCGACGTCGAGGAATGCCACCGTGGCGTCCCCGTCGGTGGCGGTGGCGGCGACGGTCGCCTGCGCCGAGCCGGCGGCGGCGTCGGCGCGGTAGCCGGCGGTGTTGCGCGCGAAGGCGGGGGACAGCGTCAGGGCGTTGCCGTCGGGGTCGGTGAGTTCGAGGGCGCTGAGGCTGGCGTCGGCGTCGGTCGACAGGGTCGCGCCGGAGATCGCCATGCGCAGGACGCTCGCGCTGTTGCTCGACCAGGAGCCGCTGCTGAAGTTCTGCCTGGAATCGGCGATGCTCCAGCCGGCGGCGGCGCCGCTGTCCTCGGCTTTCGACGTCGTGTGGCTGACGGCGTATCCGGCCGAACCGTTGCCGCCGGTATTGGTGATCACCACGGCGTAGGTCGTGTTGGGCTCCAGCATTGCGCCGCCGGCCGGCGCGGCGAATCTGTTGGTGCCGTCGTCGTCGACGGTCCCCGGGTTGGCGAACCGGTAGAGCTCCGCCGTCGGGGCCGCCTGGCCCGCCGTCGTGGAGAAGATCCGCACCAGGATGCCGCCGCTGCCGGGGCCGCCGCGCAGGGGGACGTCGATGCTGTCCACCCTGTAGCCGCCGAGGTTGCCGCCGGTGGTGAATTTCTGGCTGGTCCTTGCCTGTGTGCCCGCAAGCGATGTCGTCCCGGTGTTGGACACCAGGGTCCCGGCCACCGGCCTGCCCTCGCGGCTCACGGTCAGCGTGTAGGTCCGCTCGTCGGTGCCGTCCTCTGCGGTCACCGTCACCTTGAGGGTGTTGGCGCCGACGGCGAGGTCGGCCTGGAAGCCGTCGGCGTCGGCGTCGGCGTCGGTGAGCGCGTTGTCGCCATCGTCGAGGACGGCCACGGTCGCCAGGGCGTCGGCGGCCTCGGGCTTGAGCGTGATGCGGTCGACGGCGTTGGACACCGCCGCGCTGTAGGCGAGGGTCGCGGGGTCGAAGGCGGGGGTGAGGGGAACCGGCGAGTCGTCGAACGGGTCCGCCAGCGCCAGCGCGCTCAGGGCGGCGTCGGCGCCGAGCAGCCGCGCCCGGGTCACGATGAGGGTGTAGGTCCGGCTGGCGACGGCGTCGCTGCCGGTCACCTGCACCTGGACGATGTTGGCGCCCACGTCGAGCGCCAGCTGGAATCCGGCCTCGGTGTCGTCGGCGTCGGTTAGCGCCCGGTCGTTTTCGTCGAGGAAGGCCACGCCGGCGGCGGCGTCGGCGGCCGTCGGGGTCACGGTGACGGTCTCGACGGCGTTCGCCGCGTCGGCGGTGTAGCCCAGGGTGTCGGCGGCGAAGGTCTCGTTGAGGTCGATCGCGCTGCCGTCGGCGGCGTTCGCCAGCGCGAGGGCGCTGAGCGTCGGGTCGGCGTTGGCCCGGCCGTGGACCTGCATCTTCACGGAGAAGGTCAACTCGCCGGGAAAGGCGTACCGGTCGTTGTGGATGTTCCAGCCGGCGGCGGCGCTGTCCTCGGAGTCGGAGCCGGTGAGGCGGATCTCGATTCCGGTATTGCCGGTGCCGGCGTCGTCGGAGAGCACCGCCATGTAGGTCGTGTTCGGCTCCAGCACGGCGCCGGCGGGCGCTTCGAAGTAGTTGACGCTGCCGGCCGCGAAGCCGCCGGCGGGGTCGGCGAAGGTGTAGAGCAGGCTGCTCGGTCTGTTGCCGCTCACGGTGTAGACGCGCAGGAGCGCTTCGCCGTCGGCGTCGCCCCCGACCTCGATGCCGATCCGGTCGATGGTGTATCCGCTGGGGTTGGGTCCCGTCCTGAAGCGCTGCCCGGTGCGGTCCCGCACGGCGCTGTCGGTATTCTGCCCCGTGTTGGACACCAGCACCCCGGCGGGCGGCAGGCCGGGTCGCGCCCGGAACACGGTCAGCGTGTAGGTCCGGGTGACGGCGTTGTCGCTGCCGGTCACCTGCACCTTGACGGTGTTGGCGCCTTCGGCGAGCGCCAGCTGGAATCCGGGCTCGGTGCCGTCGGCGTCGGCGAGCGTTGCGTCGTTTTCGTCGAGGAAGGCCACGGCGGCGGCGCCGTCGGCGGCCGTCGGGGTCACGGTGACGGTCTCCACGGCGTTCGCCGCGTCGGCGGTGTAGCGCAGGGTGCCGGCGGCGAAGGTCTCGTTGAAGTCGATCCCGTCCCCGGTCGCGGCGTTCTCCAGGGCGAGGGCGCTGAGCGTCGGGTCGGCGTTGGCCCGGCCGCGGACCTGGATCTTTATGGACCAGCCGCTGGTGGCATTTGGCAGCTGGTTTCGATCGTCGTGGATGGACCAGCCGGGGGCGGCGCCGTTGTCCTCGCCGTTGAATTGGGTGAGCCTGATCTGGATTCCGGTATCGCCGGTGCCGGAGTCGTCGGAGAACACCGCGATGTAGGTCCTGTTCGGCTCGAGCACGGCGTTGGCCGGCGCGTCGAAATAGTTGCTTCTTCTGGCCACCAGGCCGCCGGCGGGGGGGGTGAAGGTGTAGAGCAGCCGCCCCGGGTTGCCGCCGCTCACGGTGTAGACGCGCAGCAGCACTTCGCCGGTGTTGTCCCCCCCGACCTCGAAGCCGATCTGGTCGATGGTGTAGCCGCCGGGGTTGGGCCCCGTCGTGAAGCGCTGCCCGGTGTAATCCCGCACGTCGCCGGAAGCCGCCTTCCCGAAGTTGGAGATCAGCACGTCGCCGACCGGCGCGGCCGCGCGGGTCACCACCAGGGTGTAGGTCTGCTCGGCGGTCCCGTTCTCGGCGGTCACCCGGATCTTCAGGGTGTTGGCGCCCACGGCCAGGGCCAGCTGGAAGCCGTCCTCGGTGTCGTCGGCGTCGGCGAGCGTTGCGTCGTTTTGGTCGAGGAAGGCCACCGTGGCGCCGTCGTCGGCGGCCGTCGGGGTCACGGTGAGGGTGGCGACGGCGTTCGCCGCGTTGGCGGTGTAGCTCAGGGTGGCGGGGTCGAAGGTCTCGTTGACGGAGATCGCGGGGCCGGGGCCGTCCAGCGCGATCCCGCTCAGGGTGGCGTCGGCCGAGGGCGGCGCCCGTGTCAGGGCGAGGGTGTAGTCCTTCGTGGTGGTTCCGTCCTCTGCGGTCACCCGGATCTTGACGGTGGTCGTCCCGCCGGCGACGTCGATCTGGTGGCCGTCCTTGTCGGCGTCGGCGTCGGCGATGGAGGCGTCGGCGTTGCCGGCGTCCAGATAGGCCACGGCGGCGGCGGCGTAGTTGGGCGTGGCGGCGAGGGTCACCCGCGCGGTCGCGGCCGCCAGGTCGGCGGTGTAGGCGGCTATGTCCTCGTCGAAGGCGGGCGCAAAGGCGATCTCCGCGTCGTCCGCGGCGTCGTGCAGGGCCAGGGCCCTGAGGGCGGCGTCGGTGCTGGGGTTCGGGAAGCGCAGGCTGACGGTCACCTTCTGGCCGGGCAGCCAGGCCAGGGTGCCGCGGGGGAGGAGCCAGGAATAGTTCAGTAGACCTTCGCTGTCCTTGCCGACGGCAAACGCCTGCCCGCCCAGGTTCAGCGCCGTGCCCCGGGGCAGGAGGGGGTCGAGGCCGTACTCGACCTGCTGCTCCATACCCGGCTGGGGCCGGCCGGGCAAATTCCTATAATGCAGATAGAACACCGTCGAGCTGTCGCTGCCGCGCCCGATCGTCCGGTCGGCGAGGGCGCCGTACCCCTCGGAGTTGTGGAATCCGTAGTAGGTCGAGCCCGCCTGACCCGGAAACGTCCCCACGGTCATGACGGTGCACCAGTCGTCGCCGCTGCGGTCGGTGGCGCAGTCGTCCTGCTCGGCGACCACGGCTTCGGTGAGCGCGCTCTCCAGGGCCTCGTCGTCGCCGCTGCCGTCGGTGAAGGAGACCTTCACCTTGAGCCTGTGGCCGACGTCGGCGGCGACGGGCGCGTAGGTCGCGGCGTTGGCGCTGTCGATGTCGGTCTCGGTGCTGTCGGCGGCCACGCGCACCCATTGCAGGGTGTAGCCCGCGGGGAAGGTCCCGGCGGGCAGGTCGTCGGGGTCGGCGATGTCGCCGGCCCCGGCGGTGAGCGTCTGCCCGACCTGGGGCACCCCGGCGATCGCCGGCGCCCCGGTGGCGTCGGGGATGCCGGCGCGGTTCACCGTCAGGGTGTAGGTCCAGCTGGCGATGCTGTCCCTGGCGGTCACCTTCACCTTGACGATGCTGGCGTTTTCGGCCAGCGCCAGCTGGAATCCGGCCTTGATGTCGTCGGCGTCGGCAAGCGGCTGGTCGTTCTGGTCGAGGAAGGCCACGGTGGCGCCGCCGTCGCTGGCCGTCGGGGTGACGGTGACGGTCTCGACGGTGCCCGCCGCGTCGGCGGTGTAGCTCAGGGCGCCGGCGACGAAGGCCTCGTTGAGGGCGATCGCGTCCCCGGTCGCGGCGTCCGCCAGCGCGAGTGCGCGCAGGGACGGGTCGGCGTTGGCCCGGCCGCGGACCAGGATCCTCACTGATTGGGAACCGAAGCCCCCTCCCGAAAAGTTCCAATTCGTGTCGCCGAGGCGCCAGCCTGGGGCGGCGCCGGGGTCCTCCGCGTCGGCGGCGGTGAGGCTGTAGTTGATCGTGGGGTCGCCGCTGCCGGCGTCGTTGGAGAGCACCACGGAGTAGGTCGTGTTCCGCTCCAGCACGGCGTCGTCGGGCGCGTCGAAGCAGTTGAGGCTGTTGGCGACGAAGCCGCCGGCCGGGTCGGCGAAGGTGTAGAGCGCGAACCGCGGCCTGTTGTTCGGGTGGGTGTTGAAGACGCGCAGGAGCAGTTCGCCGTCGGCGTCCCCCCCGATCCGGATGCAGATCTGGTCGATGGAGTATCCGCCGCGGCTGACTCCCCCGGTCGTGACGGACCCCCCGAGGCGCATGCTTACATTGACGGCATGCCCCCGCCCCGTGTTGGAGACCAGCACGTCGGCGGGGGTCAGGCCGGAGCGCGCCCGGAGCACGGTCAGCGTGTAGGTCCGGTCGTCGATGCCGTCGCGGCCGGTCACCTTCACCTTGACGATGTTGGCGCCTGCGGCCAGCGCCACCTGGAATCCGGGCTCGGTGTTGTCGGCGTCGGTGAGCGCCATGTCGCTGGCGTCGAGGAAGGCCACGCTGGCGCCGGCGTCGGCGTCACGGTGATCGCGTCGACGGCGTTGGCCACGTCGGCGGTGTAGCTCGTGGTGCCGGCGGCGAAGGTCTCGTTGAGGTCGATCGCGGAGTCGTCGTCCGGGTTTTCCAGGGCGAGGGCGCTCAGGGTCGTGTCGGCGTTGGCCCGGAGCACGGTCAGCGTGTAGGTCCGGCTGGCGACGGCGTCGCTGCCGGTCACCTTCACCTTGACGGTGTTGGCGCCCACGGCGAGCGCCAGCTGGAATCCGGGCTCGATGTCGTCGGCGTCGGCGAGCGGCGCGTCGTTTTCGTCGAGGAAGGCCACGCTGGCGCCGGCGGCGGCGGCCGTCGGCGTCACGGTGATCGTGTCGACGGGGTTCGCCGCGTCGGCGGTGTAGGTCAGGGTGCCGGCGGCGAAGGTCTCGTTGAGGGCGATCGTGCTGCCGTCGTCCGGGTTTTCCAGGGCGAGGGCGCTGAGCGTCGGGTCGGCGTTGGCCCGGCCGCGGACCTGGATCTTCACGGAGCGGCTGCCCCTGCCCGTGCCCGGCAGTTCGTTCCGGTCGTCGGCGATGCTCCAGCCGTTGGCCGCAACGGTCTCGGAGTTGGAATTGGTGAGGCGGTACTCGATTCCGGTATTGCCGGTGCCGGCGTCGTTGGAGAGCACCGCCATGTAGGCCGTTTCCGGCTTCAGCACGGCGCCGCCGGCGGGCGCGTCGAAGCAGTTGACGCTGTCGGCCGCGAAGCCGCCGGCGGGGTCGGCGAAGGTGTAGAGCAGGCTGTCCGGGTTGCCGCCGCTCACGGAGTAGAGGCGCAGGAGCGCTTCGCCGGTGTTGTCGCCCGCGACCTGGATGCAGATCTGGTCGATGGTGTATCCGCCGGGGCTCGTCCCGGTCCGGAAGCGCTGCCCGAGATAGTCCCGCGTAGTGCCCTGGTTGTTCTGCCCCGTGTTGGAGACCAGCACCTCGGCGGCCGCCAGCGCCCCCCCCCCCCCGGCGGGCCCCGCGCCCCGGCGGGTTTAGGGGTTTTTTGCGCCCTAGGCGAAAGAGAACATAAACATTAAGGTAATTCCCACAAACTAGTAGGTAAAGGTTTTTTTCCGGTCCGTCGCGCTGGAAATCTCGGTCTCGACGCCGCCGTCCACCCTGATCCACTGGAAGGTGTAGCCGGTCGGGAAGGCGGTGGAGGGCAGGTCGTGGGCGTCGGCGATGTCGCCGAGCCCGGCGGTCAGGGTCTCGCCCGACCGGGCGGTGCCGGCAATCTCGGGCCGGCCGTCGTCGATAATGGTGATCCCGGCCCGCCGCACGCCGCCGGTGTAGATCGTCCGGTAGTGGGGGAAGCCGAAGACGGAGGGTCCGCTCAGGAAGAGGGAGAGGGTCTCGTCCGGGTCGGCGACGGTGTCCTTGTTGAGGGTGACCCGGTATCGGCGGTAGTAGCGCCAGGTGCCGTCGCCCAGGTCTTCGAAGCGCTCGGGCGGGACTTCCTCGTAGCGCGGCCTCAGCGCGCCGTAGTCGTCGACCACGGTCGCGGTGTCTTCTTCCAGGCTCGCGCGGAAGGTGACCCGGTCGTCGGGCCGCTTGGAGACGACGATGGTGAGGTCGAACCAGGCGTGGGAGTCCTCGTTGAACCTCTCGGTCTCGGTGCCATCTTCGGTGACGCTGATGAGGGTCGCGGTGACGGTGGGCCGGGGCCCGATCGCCGCGGTCTCGGCGCTCTCGCGGGTCTCGGCGTTGCTGGCGCCGTCGGGGAAGGAGACCTTCACCCTGACGGTCTTGCCCTCGTCGGCGGCGGCCAGGGTGTAGGTCGGGTCCGTCGCGCCGGAAATGTCGGTCGGGGTGCCGCCGTCCACCCGCACCCACTGGAAGGAATAGCCGTCGGGGAAGGTCGTGGCGGGCAGGCCGTCGGCGTCGGCGATGTCGCCGAGGGTCGCGGTCAGGACCGCGCCCACGTCGGTCGCGCCGGCGATCCCGGGGGCGCCCCCAGAGGTGGCGTTGGTTACGCTCTCGTCGGTGAAGCTCGCCACCTCGTTGTCGGCGGCGTCCTTCAGCTTGTTGTCGGTACCCGTGGCCGGCTTGGTGTAGGAGACCTTGAACCCGGTGTCGTCGGCGGCCGCGGCGCTGGCGAGCGTGAGGGTCACGGTCTTGCCGCTTATGGCGGGCGTGCCGGTGAGGGAAACCGCCTGCTCGCTGCCGCCGGCCGGCGTCTTCTTCACCGCGAAGGCGCTGTTGGCCAGGTTCGCCGCCGCGGCGAGGTCCTCGTCGAAGGTCAGCACCAGGGCGGTTCCGGTCACCTCCGCCGAATCCAGGGTGGGCGCGGCGGTGTCGGGGGTGCAGCTCTGGGCTGCGGTGCGGATGCAGACGTCCTTGGTGGCGCCGGTGGTTAGGGTCGTCTGGTAGTTGTCGTTGTCGAGGGAGGACGCGTTGGCGGTCAGCCAGGCGTTGTTGAAATTGTAATACCGGTTGTCGCCGAAGGTACCAGTGTCCGTGGCGTCGTTCAGCGGCAGGGTCTCGCCGGCCCATTCCAGCACCAGCCCGGAGTCATGGCCGAGGTTGTGCGAGACCCTTAGGGTCACGGTGCCGCCGGTGATCCTGAGGATGCGGATGGTGTATTCGGTTCCGCCGTGGGTGAAGGTGTAGTCGTCGAGGCTGCCGTAACCGCCGAAAGCCGATTCTGCGTAGCCGCGCGTGCCGCCGCTGGCGCCCACGGTCATCTCGGTCGTCCAGGGCAGGTCGGAGGTCGTCTGCGCCCTTGCGTCCTGTGCCGGTGCCGCCAGCAGGCCGGCGGCGGCGGCGAGCAGCAGGATCAGCCCCGTGCGCAGCAGGCCCGCCCGCCGGCACGTGCGCCGGATGCCCGTGCGC
>JAPPKQ010000114.1 GCA_028819945.1 bacterium
GGACGATCGCATCACCGAAGTGGTCCGCCAGGGCAACGCCCACCAAGTCTAGGGCGCTGGTGGCCAGTTGCCGGGACACGGCGTTCTCCTCGCGGAATGCGAACGGTTCCAGCGAGCGCAGGAACGATGAGACCGGGGCGGTGACCTTGCCGTTGCTGCGCATGCGCACGGCGGTCAGCGGTTCGGGGAATGGGCAGCGCTCGAGCAGGAACTGGCGGTCGAACTGCAGAACCAGCATGTCGAACTGATCCGGCATGACGAGGTTGTAGGGCCGGGTGGCGTCGTAGAGGGCGAAATCGCCCGCCTCCAGGACGGCTTGCCGGTCGTCCTGGATCACGACCCCCACGCCGCTCAACTGCAGCGACACGAGCACCTCGCCCCTCGGCTCGCTGCGGATCAGCGACGGCGAGCGGTGGACGGTGTGGGGCTGGGCGTGCACGCGGCTGAGGGCCAGCACACCGAGATCGGAGCTGGAGATCTCGGCCTGGAACGGCTGTTCCGACGGCAGCGTCTCGGCCTCGAGGCGGACGAACGCGGAGCAGATGACCTCGTGCCAGAAGTCGAACCGTTCCCGGTCGGCGACGGTGTCGGTGTTCGCGGTTGTGATCATGCCCTGATCCCGCCGGCCTCCCCCTCCGAACTGCGCCGGCACAGAAATCCCTGCCAGCGCAACTAAGAGTGCACTCTGAGACAAGACATTACACACTGCTGGAAATGCGGGGGTCGCGGGCCCCTTCATAGCTTCGTCGACATGGTGGAGAGAACCGCGACCCTCGCCGGCGGCACCGCCGCGCCGCGCGCGATGCGACCCGGCACACGGACGCACATCTCTTCCCCCACCCGCCGGTTCGCTTCGTCGAAGGAGTCGCAATGACAGCAGCCGCCCCGTTCGTGGCCGCCGCCGTGCAGGCGGAGCCGTGTTGGCTCGACGTGGAAGCCGGCGTCGAGCGGGCCGTCGGCCTGATTGCCGAGGCGGCCGGCAACGATGCCCGACTCGTGGCGTTCCCGGAGACGTGGATTCCCGGCTATCCGCACTTCCTGTGGCTCGGACCGCAGGCCTGGGGCATGCAGTTCGTGCAGCGCTACCACGAGAACTCGATCACCGTCGGCGACGAGGCCTTCCAGCGTCTCGCCCGGGCGTCCGCCGACAACGACATCTGTGTCGTGCTCGGGGCCAGCGAGAAGGACCGGGGATCCCTCTACATGGCGCAGTTCGCGTTCGGCGCCGACGGCGAGGTTCTGTTCTGCCGCCGCAAGTTGAAGCCCACCCACGTGGAACGCGCCCTGTTCGGCCAGGGCGACGGCAGCCACCTGCACGTCCAGGAGGTCGCCGGAATCGGCTGGCTCGGGGCCTTGAACTGCTGGGAGCACCTCCAGCCACTCACCAAGTTCGCCATGTACAGCCAGGGCGAGCAGGTGCACGTGGCGGGCTGGCCCTCGTTCTGCCTCTACCGCGGACTCGCCAACGCCCTCGACATCGACGTCAACATGAACGCGACGCAGGTCTACGCGGTGGAGGGCTCGTGCTTCACGATCGCGGCGACCACCGTGACCGGCGAGGCCGGCCTCGACCTGTTCTGCCAGAACGACGAGCAACGGGCCCTGCTCGGCGGTGTCGGCGGCGGCGGTTGCAGCCGCATCTACGCACCGGACGGGCGGATCATCTCGAACCTCCTCGACGAGCACGAAGAAGGGATCGTCTACGCCGAGATCGACCTGTCGCTCATCCCCCTCTCGAAGGTCGCCCAGGACCCCAGTGGCCACTACGCACGCCCCGACGTCACCCGCCTCATCTTCGACCCCCGGCCGCAGCCGGCGGTGGAGATCGTCGGCGACGAGGCGGCCGCATCCGGCGACGGCGAAGGGGGACTCGAGGAACTCCCACAGCCCGCAACGGTCTGAGAGGCCAACACCCGCATCCGAAACGGAGGACATCATGACGAACCGCACACTCTGGCGTTCCCCGCTACTCCCGGCGGTGCTCGCCACCTTCGCCCTGCTGGTGGCCGCCTGTGCGTCCGAGGGCGACGCGGCCCCCGAGCCGCCGGCGCCGACACCTGCTCCAGCACCCGCAACCCAGCCGGAGGCCGCGCCGGAACCGCCACCGCCTGCCCCTGAACCCGAGACCGCTTCGCCGCCGCCGGCGGAGCCGGAGGCTGCGCCCGAACCTCCACCGCCTCCGTCGCCCGAACCGGCACCTGCCGAAGCCACCGGTGAGCCGATCCTGGTCGGCAACATCAGCTCCCTGACCGGCGGCGCTCTGTTCCCCGAGGCCTCCGCCGCGGCGAAGGCCGTCTTCGACCGGGTGAATGCCGCCGGGGGGATCGGCGGGCGCCCCATCGAGTTGATCATCGAGGACGACGGCGGGACGCCCGAGGGTGCCGCAACCGCGGCCCGCAAGCTCGTGGAGCAGGACGACGTGGTGGCCATGGTGGGCTCGGCCAGCACGCTGGAGTGTGTGGTGAACGCCGGCCTCTACGCGGAGGCCGGCGTGTACTCGATCCAAGGCACCGGCGTGGACCCGCTGTGCTTCCTGTCGCCGAACATCTCCCCGGTCAACACCGGCCCCTACGCGGGCATCACGGTGTCGCTGTACTACGCCTCCGAGACTCTCGGCTTCGAGAACGTCTGCAACGTGAACCTCTTCGTCGTGCCCGACCTGGCGCCGGCCTTCGACGCAGCCGTGGCCCGCTGGGAGGAGTTGACCGGCAAGTCTCTGGCCTTCCGGATCGCCGCCGCCACGCTGCAGGACGACCCGACCCCGCTGATGCTGCAGGCCCGCGATGCCGGCTGCCAGGCGGTCGTGATCGACGGCGTGGAGCCGCACGCACTCGCCGTGGGGCGCGCCATCGAGGCGCAGGGACTGCAGGACATCACCTGGATCGGTCTCACCTCGTACTACACCGACGCCATCGCCGGCCAGCTCGGCAGCGCCGGCAACGGACTGCAGGCCAACTCCGAGTTCGAGCCCTACGGCTCGACGTCGCCGGTGCTGGACGACTGGCGCCGGCTCATGATCGACAGCGACGTGGCGCTGACGTCCTTCGCCCAGGGCGGCTACCTGGCGGCGGCGATCTTCGTCGACACCCTCGGCGGCATCGACGGCGAGATCACCCGCGAGTCGGTGGCTGCGGCCCTGCTCGCGCTGGACCGTTATGACACGCCCCTGCTGGGTACCCCATACTCGTTCGGTGATGCGCCGATCCACGCCCCGAACCAGGCCAGCAAGTTCGTGGTGCTGGAGGACGGCGCCTGGGTGACCGCACTCGACGAATGGGTCGTGCTGCCGAACTGACCGCCACCAGCGGCGCCACGGCGACCAGGGCCGCTCGGGTTTGCTCACGCTGACCGTCGCCGCCACCGCAGCCGCCGGTGCGTACGCCATGTTGGGCGTCAGCATCGTCGTGCTGTACCGGATGGCCGGGGTCGTCAACTTCAGTGTCGCCGTGGTCGGGGCGTTCGGCGCCTACACCACCGCGGCCGCCTTCGGCCAGGGCTGGCCGTTCGGTGCCGCCATGGTCGTCGGCATCGCCCTGGCCGCGGCGCTGGCGATGCTCACCGGACTGATCTTCGCCCGGTTCTTCGCCACCGCCGACAGCGCGGCGCGCACCGCGGCGATGATCGCCGCCACCGTCGGCTTATTCGCCGTGGGGTTCCGCATCTTCGGCGACGCTCCGCGCAGTGTGCCGGTGCTGTTCCCGGGCGTGTCCTGGTCGGCGGGCAACGTGGTCGTCACCTTGAGCAGCATCATCGTGATCGGCGCGGCGATCCTCACTGTGCTGCTGATGCGCTGGGTGCTGGCCCGCACGCGGCTCGGCACGCAGGTGCGGGCCATGTCCGAGCGGCCGGTCACCGCGGAGTTGTTGGGCGTACCGATCTACGCCCGCACGACCACGGTGTGGGGCTTCACCGGCGCCGTCTCGGCGTTCGGGATGATCGTGGTGGCGTCGAACCTGCCGGGCGGGTTCTCGAGCCTGGGGTTCCTGATCTTCCCCGCCATGGCCGCAGCGCTGATCGGAGCCTTCCGCAGCCTTCCTCTGGCGTTCGCCGGCGGCCTCGTCGTGGCCATCATCGAGTCGCTGTCCTCGTACCGGCCCTCGTGGGCGGAGTACCGGGGCGCCGTGCCGTTCCTCATCGCCCTGGTCGTCCTGCTGTGGACCCAGCGGAAGCAGGTCTGGGATGCGGCGCGCTGAGGCCGCCGGCGGCGCGGCGTACGTCGCCGGCGTGTTGTTGATCGCCCGGTTCGCTGACGAGTTCTGGCTGTTCCTGCTGACGAGCGCCCTGATCACTGCCCTGGTGGCCGTCAGCGTCGGGGTCATCTACGACAACGCCGGGCTGCTGTCACTGTGCCAGATGACCTTCGCCGGGATCGGCGCCTGGACCGTGGGCTGGCTCAGTCATCGCACCGACCTGCCGTTCCTGGCACAGTTGCCGCTCGCTGCCATGGTGGCCCTGGCCGTCGGCGTCCTGGTGGGTGTCCCGGCGCTGCGCCTGCGGGGGCTGAACCTGGCGGTGTTCACGCTGGTGTTCAGCGCCGCCGTGTCGCGGGTGGTATTCGCCGACGGCTTCCCCGGCCTCCTGGAGGGCAACCGCGTGGGGCCTCCCGGCTTCGCCGACGGCGACGCCGGCTTCTTCCTGCTGGTGGCGGTCACACTGGGGCTCGTGGCAGCGGTCGTGACCGCACTGCGCCGGGCGCGGTTGGGGCGCTGGTGGTTCTCGGTGCGACGCAGCGAGCGGGCCGTGGCCGCCCTGGGGCGCAGCGTGGTGCGGACCAAGCTGTCGGCGTTCGCCGTCAGCGCCGCGATCGCCGGCGTGGCGGGCGGTCTGCTGGTGGCGCTCAACGGCGTCGTCAGCGGGGCCAGCTTCGAGCCCCTGGAATCCATGACGATCCTGACCGCGGCGCTGATGTTCGGCGCCGGGCACTTCGAGGGCGCCCTCCTCGCAGGGCTGTTCGGGCGGCTGATCCCCAACTTCCTGAGCGACCTGGGACTCCCCCAGGACATCGCCCCGATGATCTTCGCCGCCGGCGGTCTCGCGGCGCTCAGCCAAGGCGAGGGCGGGCTCTCCGCTGCGCTGCGGGCCGGGCTGCGGCGCCTCCGGGCCCCCGCGGTCGCGCCCGAACCGGTCCCCGCCCTCGTCGCTCGGACCGCCGGCACAACCGACATCACCGCACAGCCGGATCGCGGCGCCAGCGAGGAAGACGACGATGTCGATCCGAGCACGAGGCCGGCCAATGATCCTGGCAGGGTCTCGGTGCTGACACTCGAGCGCATCTCGGTCGACTACGGGGCCGTGCGTGCGCTCGACGACGTGTCGCTGCACATGGCGCCCGGGACGATCCTGGGGCTCATCGGCCCCAACGGCGCCGGGAAGTCCACACTCGTGGATGCCGTCGCCGGGTTCATCGGCGGTCACGACGGCACAGTGACCCTCGCCGGGGAGGACATCGGCCGGCTGGCGCCCCGCCTGCGGGCCGGTCGCGGCGTGCGACGCTCGTTCCAGCAGAGCCACGTGCCGCTGGATCTCAGCATCGGCGGCTATCTGGATCTGGCGGCGGGTCACTCGGGCCCGCCGCTCACCGACGCGCTGGCTCACTTCGGGTTGCCGCCGGCGGCCACAGCCGTGCGGTCACTGGACGTCGGGACGAGGCGCATCCTGGAGGTCTGCGGCACCGTCGTGTCCCGACCACGGGTGGTGCTCCTGGACGAGCCGGCCGCCGGCCTCGCCGGTCACACTCGCGAGCGGTTCGTGGCGGCACTGGCCGCTATCCCCTCGACATTCGGGTCGTCGGTTCTGCTCATCGAGCACGACCTGGACGTCGTGGCGGCGACCTGCGACCGGGTCGTCGTCCTGAACTTCGGGCGGGTCATCGCCGATGGAACGCCTGATGAGGTACTGACGCATCCCGCGGTGGTTGCGGCTTATCTGGGGGCCTCCAACGGCAGAGCGGAGCCGTCGTGACCGGCCTGCGCGTCGAGGGCGCCTGCGTGGACCGCGCCGGAGCGCCGGTGGTGCACGACGTGGATCTCGACGTCGCCGCCGGCGAGGTAACGGTGCTGCTGGGCGCCAACGGTGTCGGCAAGTCCACGCTGCTGGACGGCATCGCCGGGGTGGCACCGACGCGCTCGGGCCGGGTATTCCTCGGCGGGGTTGAGATCGGTGGCCGCTCCCACCGCCGGAGGGTGCGCACCGGCCTGGCATACGTACAACAGGGCCGCGAAGTCTTCGGCGAGCTGACCGTCGAGGAGAACCTGCTGGTGGCGGCTCCCCGCCGGCGGATCGGCAGGGCGTTCGATTTGTTCCCGGAACTACAGCCGCGCGCCGCCGTGGCGGCCTCGCTGCTCTCCGGCGGCGAGCAGCAGATGCTGGTGCTGGCACGTGCCCTGCTCGGCGAGCCGAAGACGCTGATGATCGACGAACTGTCCCTCGGCCTGGCGCCCGTCATCGTGGACCGTGTCCTGGCCACGGTCGCGCAGTTGGCCGCCGACGGTCTGGGGATCCTCCTCGTGGAACAGTTCGCCGACCGGGCGCTGGCCTACGGGCACCGGGCCGCGGTCATGGCACGCGGCCGGATAGTGCTGCAGGGCCCTGCGGCCGAACTCCGCAGCCGCCTCGACCAACTCCGAGCCGCCTACCTCGGCGGCGAAGCCAACCCGACGAACTCCGGCGGCACCGCCTCGGAGGACGCGACTGAGGAGGAGCAACCATGACCGCCAACCGTCCCGAGGGACATGTTCCCCAGGTACCCGCCTGGACCGCCGTCGACCTGCCCGGGCGGACCGTGTTCTCGATGCTGTTCGCGCGCGGCGCCGGCGACGAGGCCGTCCTCGCGGCGCTGCTCGAGGTGGTGCGCACCGGCGAGCACATTCCCGACCACAGCGAGAGGGCTCGCGTGGTCAACGCGGCCGAGGCAACCACAGTGCTGCTCGGCTACTGGACCAACCCCCTGCGCCACGAGCGGTGGCGGGCCCGTCCCGACGTCGCCGCCGCCCTCGCCGGCCCCGGAGTCCTGGCCGAGACCGCAACCATCCCCGCCGACCGTTGGGAGACCCTGCACTCCACCGAGCACGTGACGCCCGGCGTGCGCAACCTTCTCCCAGCCGCACTGACCGACGTCCACGAGTACTGGGGTGCGGCGCGGGATCGCATCCCCGCCTCCGCCGGCTCCGACCTCAGCGCCGAGCCCGGCGAGCCGCTACCGGGAAACCTCTGCCTGATCCGCTCGGGGCAGATCTGGGAGCACTGCGACGAGCGCGAGCGGGAGATCTACTTCGGCGAGGTGGAGCCCAACCTCACCGCAGGCATCGACTTCCTCGACGCCAACCGCGAGACCGGCTGCCTGTCCGCCCGCTTCCTGCGCGAGCAGACCCTCGACGGTGAGGACCTGGACTCGACGAGCTTCGTGGGCTGGTTCGACGAACTCCGCTCCCTGGAGGAGTGGGCCAGGTCGCACCCCACGCACCTCGCCATCTTCGACTCGTTCCTGGCGATGGTCGCCAAGCTGGAGGGCCGCATCGGCCTTCGCCTCTGGCACGAGGTCGCCGCCATCCCCACCGGCGGCGTCACCGTCTCCGGCGGCGCCTTCGACCGCTGACACACGCTCAGCAGCGCAACTCCAACCTGAAGTACCACTATGGAGATTATCATTATATATTGATATATATCAGAATAGGACAGATTGAACGCCGATACTTGCGCCGCGTTCAGGGCACCGTCCGGCTCATCCCGAGCACGGAGGCGATAGGCCGCCCTGACGGAGGGCGCCAAATGGCCAAGGGGGCGGCGCCTTGCGCGGCCGCCCCCCTTGTGGGGTCTCCCCCAAGCAGCTTCGACGAGAGGCCAACGAGGAGGGTACGGAGATGACGATAGAGCCCAAGCGCCCATCGCGCAAGCAAATCGCCTATCGCTACGACGAGACGGCGATACGTGCATTGCGTCGTGCAATCTCGGATGAACGATTCGCCACGTACCTGAGGATCGCCGACGGCGACCGACGTCGAGCCCTGCAGTTCTACACGCGGAACGTTGCGCTCGGAGCCGCTTTCCACGGGCCACTGCAAGCACTCGAGGTCACACTGCGCAACGCGGTGGACGATGCCATGACGGAGGCCTACGGCGCGTCGTGGTTGATGGGCGCACCGCTTCGCGCCCCGGAGCAGGAGGCCGTTCGCAAGGCCACGCAGTCGTTGGAGCAGGCCCGCAAGCCCAGGACACCAGCCCGTCTGGTTGCGGCGAGCAACCTCGGATTCTGGGTCGCGCTGTTTGCGAGAAAGTACGACGAGACCCTGTGGCGGACAACGCTGCACACGCTCTTCGGCACGGATTGGCCGCGGTCCGAGGTACACAAATTGCTCAACCGGCTACGCACGCTGCGCAACCGGATCGCACACCACGAGCCGATCTTTCATCGTCACCTTCGAGCGGATCACGAGGGGATCCTGTCGCTGCTCGACGACTTGTCTCCCGAGACGGCCGCCTGGGTCGCGCATCACAGCCGCGTTCCGAAGATCCTCGCCGAATCGAGCCACCGAATCGGCCAGTTCTGAGGAACGGCCGGATGGCGGATCGAGGTGTCACCGACCTCGTGTTATGGACGAATGGGCGTGCGACCGCAGGCTCGAAGCGGTCACGCCATAGGTATCGGCGAACTTGCGGGCGAAGTGTGCCGAACTCTTGAAGCCGTGCGCATGGGCGATGTCCGTGATCGACATGTGCGCTTTGGTCGCGTCGACGAGATCGTCATGGCTGCGGGCGAGGCGCCGCCCGAATACGTGCTTGGTGACCGATGTGCCGTTCTCCTTGAACAAGAGGTGGAGGTAGCGGACCGAGACGCCGATCGCCGAGGCAATCCGCGGCGGATCGAGGGACGGGTCGTCGACGTGGGTGCTCATGTAGCTGCAGGCACGCAGGAAGTACTTCGTGCGCTGGGTGCCCGGTGCCGGCTCGGTTCCCAGTTGCTCGGCAAGCGTCACCGCCAGTATGTCCAGCATGCTCGTGCCGACCTGTCGCGCAACGGTCGAGTCCTCACGGACGGCGACAGGCTGGATCGAGCGTACGAATGACGAGATCGGGCCCACGGCAGGCGCATCGCCCGGAAGGCACGATGCCGTCAACCTCTCGGCCACGGGACATCGCTGCAACAGGGCCTCGCGGGCGAATTGCAGCACGATCATGTCGAACCGATTCGGGAGGGCCAGGCTGAACGGGCGCGATCCGTCGTAGAGCGCCGCATCACCTGTTCCCAGCACGGCCTCCCGACCATCCTGGGAAAGGATCCCAGCCCCGCGGACCATCAACGACACCATGAAGGTCTCGTGGGGTGGACTCTCGATCAACGTGTCCGAGCGGCGGACCCGATGCGGCTCGGCCTGCACCCGGCTGAAGGTCACCGGCCCGATATCGGCGGCGACCAGCTCAGCTCCGAACGGCCCGTTCGATGGCAGCGTCTCCGCGTCTATGTGCACGTAGGTCCGGCAGATCACGTCGTGCCAGTAGTCGAACCGCTCGTGCTCCCGGACAATCTCGGTCGTCTCAGCCAGCGCCATGGCCGCCTCCGCGGTGCGGCGTTTGCACGAGTTCGCCGTCGGACAAGCAAGCCTGCGTCCAGCGAGAAGCCGTGCCGATCAACGAATCCTACGTTCGGGCTCTGAGCGGCGCAGCCATGGACAAGGAGGCCCTGCGCCGGCTGTTCCGATGACGCAACGGAGATGAGTGAGGCAATGAGAACCGCCTTCACCGAGGAATACGAGTTGGACATACCGGTCGCAAGTGCCGGGATGGCCTTCGTCGCTCGCGCTGAGCTGGTCGCCGCTGTCTCAGCAGCGGGCGGGATCGGCGTGCTCGGCGGAAGTGCCATGCCGCCGGCGCTGTTGGAGCAGGAGATCGCGGCGGTCCGGGCAGCCACCGACCGCCGCTTCGGGGTCAACTTCATCGCCCGCTTCTGCCAGCCGGAGCACATCGCTCTGTGCGCAAACCTCCGTGTTCCGGTCGTGTCGTTCTTCTGGGACAACCCGGAGAGAGCCTGGGTTGAGGAGCTCCATGCCGCCGGTGCGAGGGTGTGGATGCAGGTCGGCTCGGTCGACGAGGCTGCCGGCGCCGTTGAGATGGGCGCGGATCTCGTGATCGCGCAGGGAATCGAGGCCGGCGGGCACAATCGCTCCACGGCGGCGACCTTCTGCCTCGTACCCGCGGTGGTCGACATGATCGCACCGGTCCCCGTCCTGGCGGCAGGCGGCATCGCCGACGGTCGCGGTGTTGTAGCAGCAGTTGCGCTCGGGGCCGACGGCGCCTGGATCGGCACCCGCTTCCTAGCCAGCGCCGAGGCGGACGCCCATCGGGACTACAAGGCGAGGCTCGTGGGCGCCGGCCCCCGGGGCGGGGGGCGGGGCCCCCCCCCCCTCCCCCCCCCGGGCGGGGGCGCCCCCCCCTCGCACCCCCCGGGCGCGGCCCGGCGCCGGGGGCGCCCACGCTACGGCCCGGCACAGGGTGTTCGGCTTGGACTTCCCGGACGCGCCGGTCCGGGGACTTCGCAACCGGATCGTTGTCGAGCACGAAGGCGCCGATCGGCCCCCGCCCTATGAGGGGCTCGACCCTGAGTCATTGCCCGTGATCGGCAACGCGAATGTGTTCGGCCAGATCGTTCCGCTGGTGAGGTACACGGGCTTGCCGCCGACCACGAGGGCGACCGGCGACCTGGAACAGATGAGCCTCCTCGCCGGCGAGTCCGCCGGTCTCGTTGGCGCGGTGGTACCAGCGGGAGACATCGTTCGACAGCTGGCTGGGGAGATTGACGCCACGCTGCGAGACCGCATCGGCGGGCCTACCGGGTAAGGGCTCTGGGGTAGATCACCGGCAGTCGAACTGTGGCCGCTGCATCGCGGATTCCGGCCTTCGCCGGAATGACAGCGAGCCTGATATCGGCACTACTCGGGAGACCCCCCGCCCCACTCGACGTGGAGCCGGGTGGGGC
>JAPPKQ010000320.1 GCA_028819945.1 bacterium
CGGCCACGTCGCCCACGTTGTCGCCCACGTTGTCGGCGATGGTGGCGGGGTTGCGCGGATCGTCCTCGGGAATGCCCGCCTCCACCTTGCCGACGAGGTCGGCGCCCACGTCGGCGGCCTTGGTGTAGATGCCGCCGCCGACTCGGCTGAACAGGGCGATCGAGCTGGCGCCGAGGCCGTAGGCGGTGATGACCTGGAAGGCGTCCAGGTGCTCCAGCCAGACCACGAACAGCAGGTAGCAGAAGCTGAGCCCCAGCAGGCTCAGGCCGGCCACGGAGAAGCCCATGACGGCGCCGCCCCGGAACGCCAGCGGGAGCGCCTTCTGCGGCCCCGTGCGGGCGGCCTGGGTGGTGCGGGCGTTGGCCATCGTGGCGACGGTCATGCCGATCCAGCCGGCCGCCGCCGAGAGCAGGGCGCCCAGGAAGTACGCCACCGCCCCCATCGGGCCCCAGTCCAGGAGCGTGACCAGCAGCACGATCATGATGATCACGAAGCCGGCCACCCAGCGGTACTCCCGGCGCAGGAAGGTCCGGGCCCCGCCGGCGATGGCCTCCATGAGCTGCACCATGCGAGGGTTGCCGGGGTCCGCGGCGCGCACGTAGCGGAAGAAGTATCCGGCCAGGATCAGGGCCGCCAGCGCGATCGCGCCGGCAAGGTAGGGAATCGCCTGCACTCGGTGACCTCCTCGGTGCCAAAAGTCCTCCGCAAGCTAGCAGCGGACCCTGCGGCCCGGCGGCTTCGCAACGCCCGGCGCGCAGCCCGGGGGACGGCGGGGGCGCGGTTGAATCACCGGCGCGCTGCCGACTCGCTAGAGTTCAATCGGTGGAGGTATCCACACGACAGGCCCTCGCGCGCCGTCAACGACGCGACCTTCCCGCAGACCTGCAGGCCGTGGCCTCCGCCGCGACGGCGTCACAGATCTGGGCGATCCCCGAGATGCACTTGGCGCGGGTGGTCGCCACGTTCATCGCCGACGACGGCGAGATCAGCCTCTGGCCGGTCGTGGCGCGCCTGTGGGCCGACGACGTCTCGGTCACGGTGCCTGCGATCGATGCCGCCGACGAGTTGGTGTTCGTGCGCTGGAATCGGGGTGCCGAACTGGTGCCGGGGCGTTTCGGCATACCCGTCCCGGTCTCGACCGAGACGGTCGACGTCTTGAACCATGACGTCATCCTGCTCGCGGGCGTGCTGTTCGGCCCGCGAGGGGCGCGGGTCGGGCGCGGCAGGGGCTACTACGACCGGGCCCTGGCGTTCCGCAACGCCCCGGGCGCGCCGATGCCGCCGGCGGGTCCATTGCTCGTCGGCGCGGGCCACGTCTTCCAGTGGGACCCCGATCTACGTTGCCGCCCCACTGATGTCGCCATCGACGCCTTCGCCTCGCCGGAGGGCGTGCGGCGTTTCGACGTCCGGTCCGCGCCATGGAACTGAGCGTGGAGTTCGAGACCCCGGCGGGGGGAGGCGAGCCGCCGCGTCCGGCTGCTGTGGAGAGCCCGGGCCGCCGCGGGAGGCGAGAGCCATGAAGGTCGTCATCGTCGGCGCCGGCGAGGTGGGTTCCTACCTCGCCGCGCGACTCACCAGGGAGAACCATCACGTGGTGGTCGTCGAGCAGGACCCCGAACGCGCCCTGCACGTGGAACAGCACATCGAGGCCCACGTGGTCACCGGCAGCGGCAGCCATCCCGACGTCATGGCCACGGCGGGCATCGACGACGCCGACCTGCTCGTGGCCGTCACCACCGACGACGAGGCCAACCTCGTGGCGTGCATGCTGGCCCGCCAGGCCGGTGTGGAGCGGAGGATCGCCCGCATCGAGGCCGCCGCCCTGCGGGCGCCGGGGGCCGCCGACCTGTTGCGCGCGGCAGGGGCCGACGAGGTGATCGATCCCGACGCGGAGACCGCGGTGGAGATCCTGCACCTCCTGGACTACCCGGGCGCGACCGAGATCAACATGCTCGCCGACGACCGTGTCGCGGTTGTCGGCACCGTCCTGGGCCCCGACTCCCCGCTCGTGGGCCGCCCCCTGTCGGAGAGCTTCGCCCCGTACGGACCCGACTGGGAGTTCCTCATCGGTGCCGTCTCGCGGGGCGACCGGACAGTGATCCCGCGCCGGGACATGGTGCTGCAGTCCGGCGACGTGGTGCGGATCGTGGATCTCGGAACGTCCTCCAACGAGCTCCGGCACCTGCTCGGGCTGACGCACGCCCGCGCCAACCGGGTGATGCTGCTCGGCGGCGGCCGCACCGGTGAGATGGTGGCGGAGCGCCTCGTGGAGATGCACGCGGAGGTGTGCCTGGTGGAGCGGGATCCCGAACGCGCCCGCGAGCTCGCCGAGACCCTCGACGACGTGCTGATCCTCGAGGGCGACATCACCGACGCCGAGTTGCTCGAGGAGGAGAGGGTCGGCGATCACGACGCCGTGATCGCGGTCACCGGCAACGACGAGGACAACATCCTGGCCTGCCTCTATGCCAAGTCGATGGGCGTGCCCGAGACGATCGCCCTGCTGCACCGCCTGGAGTTCCTGCCGCTGCTGCGCACGCTCGGCATCGACGGAGCCCTGTCGCCGCGCACCGCCTGCGCCAATGGCGTCATGCGGATCATCCGGGGCGGCGTCCAGGTCGCCACCTACCTGGACATGGACGTCGAGGTCCTGGAGATGACCGTCGCCGAGGGCAGCAGCGTGCACGGCCAGCGCATTTGTGACCTGCATCTGCCCAAGGAGGTGCTCATCGCGGCGGTGGTCCGCGACGGATCGTCCATGATCGGCAGAGGTCACACGGTCCTGCAGGAACAGGACCACCTCGTGGTCTTCGCCCGTCCCAAAGCGGTCGCCGCAGCCCGCAAGCGATTCGAGTGAGAGCCGCGGCGGACCCGCCGGCGCGACGCGGCTCCACCGGCAACCGGACCCGCTCCCGAGCCGGCACCGACCTGGCCCTCTGGGCATCGCTATGGGCGAGCGTGTGCTGCGGCCTGGGACTGGTGCTGTCCGGCCTGGTCGGGCTGGCGGACCCCGCCGAGGCCGCGGCGCTGCTGGGGTTGGGCGTCGGCTGCAGTGCCGTCGCCGGACTCTGCGTGCGGCGGGCGCGCGTCCCATCGCACCCGGCGCCCATGTCCATCTTCGTGGCCGCCTGCAGTGCCTGGTTCATGATGATCCTCATCTCGACGGTGGCCTACCTGCTGACCGGTGCGACGGGATCGCTGCCGGATGCGGTCTTCGAGTCGATCGCCGGGTTCTGCACCACCAACCTCAGCGTGCTGGAGCAGCTCGAGTCGCTGCCGGTGGGAGTGCTCTTCTGGCGGGCACTGACGCAGTGGCTCGGCGGGTTCGCGGCCCTCGCGCTTCTGGCCGGGGCGTTTCCCCTGTACGTTCCGGCGCTGGTTCTTCCCGGCGACAGCGCCGGTCTTCCGGACCGTTCCTCGGCCCCGCCCTTCGGGACGCAACTCCGCAGGATCGCCGTCGTCTACGGCACCGTCAGCGGGCTGTGTGCGGCCGCCTACGGCATTGCCGGCATGGGCCCACTCGATGCCTTCGGCTACGCCTTCTCGACCATTTCCACGGGCGGATTCGGCAACCATCCCGGCGGGCTGGGGTACTTCGACTCAACGGCTATCGAGTCAGTGGCGACGGTCTTCATGGCACTCGCCGGCGTGAGCGTGGTGACGCTCTGGTGGGCGGTGCGGGGCCGCTGGGGCGTGCTGTGGCGCTCCTTCGAACTCCGCGCCTACCTGCTGGTGCTGGCGGTGGGCATCGCCGCGGTCGCGGCGCTGACCTGGGGGGGGGGGGGGGGGGCTGGGCGGGGGGGGGGGGGCTGCCGGGGGGCGCGGGGGGCGGGGCGGGGGGGGGGGGGGCCGCCGTCACAGTGACCGCGACCTCGAGCAGCACCGGTTTCGAGCTGGCCGGCTGGTCCGGTTGGTCCTGGGGCGCGCAGGCAGTGGTCGTGGCACTGATCGCCACCGGCGGGATGGCCGGCACTGCCGGCGGCGGCTTCCAGATGCGCCGCGCCATCGCCGCGGCCCGCTACGCCTACCGGGAGCTGGTCACCGAACTCCACCCCCACACGGTGCACGTGGTGAAGATCGGCCGGCGTTCAGTGGCCGAGAGGCCTCTGGCGCTGCTGAACGGCTACCAGATCCTGTTCGCGGTGGCCGTCCTGGCGGGTGTGTTCGGCTTGAGCCTCGCCGGCATGGATCTCTGGGGCGGCGCCAGCGCCTCGATCAGCGCGCTCGCCACGATGGGCCCCGCACCCGGCGCGGATCTGGGAGCGCTCGGCGGCGGCGAGCAGGTCGTTCTGGCGGTGCTCATGGTGCTGGGGCGGCTGGCCTTGTTCCCGCTGGTAGTCGTCGCCCGGGGGGCCGTGACGGGGACGCGTCGCCTGCTGCTGGTTGAGCGAACCAACGATCGCAGGGCGCACTCATGAGACGGGCGATCCGGGGCGTCTCAGAGTTCCCGCTCGTGCCACGGGCCCCGCACCGCGAGAACCTCTCCCTGCACGTCGTCGGACTGGCCCTCCTGTTCCTCGTCCCGGGCATGCTCATCGCGACGCTCGTGGAGTGGGGCTCGGCGAGCTCCGACGGCGAGTGGCCGTTGCTCCTCGCCGCCCTGATCACGGCCTCGGTCGGGGTGATCCTCTTCAGGGGGTTCCGGCCGCCCGATGACGTGCGACCCTCCGACGTGTTCCCCGTCGTGGTGTGGACCTGGCTGTGGTGCTCGGTCCTGGGCGCCCTGCCGTACGTGCTGGACGCCGATTTCTTCGGCTGGTCGCAGTGGGACTCGGCGCTGTTCGAGTCGATCTCGGGGTTCACCGCCTCGGGCTCGACGGTGCTGGTCGACATCGACGCACACGGCCGCGGCATGCTGCTGTGGCGGCAGTTCACGCAGTGGTACGGCGGGATGGGGATGGTCGTGCTGGCGGTGAGCGTGCTGCCGCTGCTGGGCGTGGGTGGCCAGGAGCTGATGCGCGCCGAGACGCCCGGCCCGGACAGCGACCGCCTTGCGCCGCGCATCAGCGGCACCGCCAAGCGCCTCTGGCTGGTCTACGGCGGACTCACCGTGGCGATCGCCGTGGCGCTCTTCGCCGTTCCGGGCGTGAGTCTCTACGACGCCGTGGCGCACGCCCTCACCGTGGCGGGCACTGGGGGATTCTCGCCCTACGGCGGCTCGATCGGCCACTTCGAGTCGCTCGGCGCCGAGCTGGTGATGGCAGCCGGGATGATCGCCGGGGCCATGAGCTTCAGCCTCCACTACCGGGCGTTGCGGGGGGACTGGCGCGCCTACCGGCGGGCCAGCGACCAGATGCTGTTCCTGAAGATCCTCGCCTCCGCCACCGCGGTGATCACGCTGCTGCTGTGGCTGCGCCAGGGGGCGTCGTTCGGCCTCTCGCTGCGCGACGCCTTCTTCAACGTGGTGACGCTGGCCACCAGCGGCGGGTTCCACAACATCCGCCCCGGCGGGCTGGGGGACTTCGCCGCCTGGACGCCGCCGGCGCAAGTGGTGCTGGGGGTGCTGATGCTGATCGGCGGGGGAGCGGGCTCCACCTCGGGGGGCATGAAGGTGTTCCGCGCCCAGATCTCCGCCGCGCACGCCCTGCGCACGGTCCGCCTGGCCCGCAGGCCCCGCTCGGTTGTGCCCGTCAAGCTGGGTGGGTCGGTCATCCCCGAAAGCGTTGTCGGGCGGGTGCTGGCCTTCGGGACCCTCTACATCATGTCCTTCGGGGTCGGGACGCTGATCGTGGCGTCCCTCGGCGCCGACCCGGTCACTGCGGTCTCCGGTGTGATCAGCGCCCTGTCCAACATGGGCCCCGCGCTCGGAGAGGCCGGCCCGTCCTCCAACTTCACGGTGTTCGCCCGCCCCGCCCGCCTGGTGCTCGCCGGGCTCATGATCGTCGGCCGCCTCGAGATCACCGCCGTCTTCCTGGGCGCGGCGATGATCGTGCGCCACCTGCTCCGGCACCGCTGACCGGCCCCGGACGGCCGGCTCTTGGCCCCGGCGGGGCCTCTCGGTAGGATGAGGTCCCCTGTGGGGATCGCACAGGGAATCGGTCGCCGACGGCGCCGGCCGGCTCGGGCGCGCTGACAGAAGCCTCATTCGGTGCGGGCGCGCCGCCAGGAACGACCCACGCCGAGCGTCACGAGACGAAGCCAGACGAGTCGAAATGCCGATTACACCCGACCTGCCGCCGCCTCAGGACCTCTACAGCCCCGAGTTCGAGCACGACTCGTGCGGGGTGGGTTTCGTGGTGGACCTGCAGGGGCTGCCCAGCCACCGCATCGTGGAACTGGCCCTGCGCTCGCTGGGGAACCTCGAGCATCGCGGCGCGCTCGGCGCCGAGGTGAACAGCGGCGACGGGGCGGGAATCCTCGTGCAGGTGCCCGACGCCTTCTTCCGGGAGGTCACCGACTTCGAGTTGCCGGCGCCGGGAACCTACGCCACCGGCATCGCCTTCCTGCCGAACGATCGGGCGCGGGCCACCGAGGCCTGTGCGGTCGTGGAGCGGATCGTCCGCGAGGAGGACCTGCAGGTCCTGGGTTGGCGGGAGGTCCCGACCGATCCGAGCATGCTCGGCACCGGCGCCCGGCGCACCATGCCCCGCTTCCGCCAACTCTTCATCGCCGGTGACGGCGCCGCCGGCATCGACCTGGACCGCAGGGCCTACATCTGCCGGCGCCGGATCCGCCACGAGATGGATCCCGACCACGAGCAGACCAGCGGCGAGATGCTCGGGTCGATGAGCCTGGCGCATGAGGGCGTCTACTTCCCGAGCCTCTCGGCGCGCACCTTCGTCTACAAGGGCATGCTCGTCGTGCCGCAGTTGACGCAGTTCTACCCGGATCTTCTGGACGAGCGCCTCAGCAGCGGTCTGGCGCTGGTTCACAGCCGCTTCTCCACCAACACCTTCCCCTCCTGGCCCCTGGCCCACCCCTATCGGATGATCGTGCACAACGGCGAGATCAACACCGTGCAGGGCAACCAGAACTGGATGCGCGCCCGCGAGACCCTCCTCAAGTCGGAGCACTTCCCCGAAGGCGCCCTCGAGCGCATCTTCCCGATCTGCACCCCCGGCGCCAGCGACACGGCGCGCTTCGACGAGTGCCTGGAGATGCTCTGCCTCGGCGGCTACTCGCTGCCCGAAGCGGTGCTCATGATGATTCCCGAACCATGGGAGAACCACGAGTCGATGGCGCCGGAGTTGAAGGCGTTCTACCGCTACAACGCCTCGCGCATGGAACCGTGGGACGGCCCGGCCTCCATCGCCTTCACCGACGGCACGGTCATCGGGGCGGTCCTCGACCGCAACGGGCTGCGCCCGAGCCGTTACTGGGTGACCGACGAGGACCTCGTGGTCATGGCGTCGGAAGTCGGCGTGCTGGACGTGGCGCCGGACCGCGTCATCGAGAAGGGCAGGCTGCAGCCGGGGCGGATGTTCCTCGTGGACACGAGCCAGGGCCGCATCGTGCGCGACCACGAGATCAAGCACGACCTCGCCACCGCCCGCCCCTACGGCACATGGCTGGAGGAGAACCAGATCCGCCTGGCGGACCTGCCGGCGGTCTCCGCGGGCCGCAGCGCCGCCGAACCGCTGCTGCGCAGGCGCCAGCTGACCTTCGGCTACACCCACGAGGAGCTCCGGATCCTCGTCGCCCCGATGGCCCGCGACGGCAAGGAGGCGCTCGGGTCGATGGGCACCGACACGCCGGTGGCGGTGCTGTCGAAGCGCTCGCGGCTGCTCTTCGACTACTTCCAGCAGTTGTTCGCCCAGGTGACCAACCCGCCGCTGGACGCCATCCGGGAGGAGATCATCACCTCGGTCTACGGCTGGCTCGGACCGGAGGGCAACCTGCTGGACCCCCGGCCGGAATCCTGCCGGCAGATCCTCATCGACCACCCCGTGCTGACCAACGAGCAACTGGCACGCCTGGTCGACATCGATCACGTGAACCCGGCCTTCCGCACCGCCGTGATCGATTGCCTCTATCCCGTCGCCGAGGGCGGTCCCGGGTTGCGCAGCGCTCTGGACAGGATCCGCGCCGAGGTCAGCGACGCCATCGCCGGCGGCGTGAACCTGGTCGTGCTGTCGGACCGCTTCAGCGACGAGACCCTGGCGCCGGTGCCGTCGCTGCTGGCCGTCGGCGCCGTGCACCAGCACCTCGTGCGCGGGCGCAAGCGCACCCAGGTGGGACTGATCGTGGAGTCCGGCGATGCCCGCGAGGTGCACCACATGTGCCTGCTGCTGGGTTACGGGGCCACGGCGATCAACCCGTACCTGGCACTCGAGTCCATCGCCGACCTCATCGCGCAGGGCGCCCACGGCCTCAGCCCCGCCAGCGACGTGGCCGAGGCGCACCGCGACTACATCAAGGCCTGCGACAAGGGGATCCTGAAGGTCCTCTCGAAGATGGGCATCTCCACGGTGCGCTCCTACGTCGGGGCGCAGATCTTCGAGGCGGTCGGGCTGGGGCACCGCCTCGTCATGGACTGCTTCACCGGCACCATCAGCCGGCTCGGCGGTATCGGCTACTCGCACCTGGCCCGGGAGGTGGAGCTGCGCCATCGCCTGGCGTACGCCCCCAACGAGGTCGAGCGGGCGCACCGCGACCTCGAAGCGGGCGGCGAGTACCAGTGGCGCCGCGAGGGGGAGTTCCACCTCTTCAACCCCGAGACGGTGTTCAAGCTGCAGCACGCCACCCAACGAGGTCGCTTCGACATCTTCCGGACGTACTCGCGGGCCGTCGACGAGCAGTCCCAGAACCTGGGGACCCTGCGCGGCCTGTTCCGGCTGCGCACCGAGGGTCGCGAGCCGGTTCCCCTGGAGGAGGTCGAGCCGGTCAGCGAGATCGTGAAGCGGTTCGCCACCGGCGCCATGTCCTACGGCTCGATCTCCGCCGAGGCGCACGAGACCCTGGCCATCGCCATGAACCGCATCGGGGGCAAGTCGAACACCGGCGAGGGCGGGGAGGACCCGCGCCGCTACGTGCGCGACCCCAACGGCGACTACCGCCGCAGCGCGGTCAAGCAGGCGGCCTCGGGCCGCTTCGGCGTCACGAGCCAGTACCTCGTCGAGGCCGACGACATCCAGATCAAGATGGCCCAGGGCGCCAAGCCGGGTGAGGGCGGCCAGCTGCCCGGCCACAAGGTGTGGCCCTGGATCGCCGAGGTGCGCCACTCGACGCCGGGGGTGGGCCTCATCTCGCCGCCGCCCCACCACGACATCTACTCCATCGAGGACCTGGCGCAGCTCATCCACGATCTCAAGAACGCCAACCCTCGCGCCCGCGTCCACGTGAAGCTGGTCTCGGAGTTGGGGGTGGGCACGGTGGCCGCCGGCGTCTCCAAGGCGCACGCCGACGTGGTGCTGATCTCGGGCCACGACGGCGGGACCGGCGCCTCGCCGCTCACCTCCATCAAGCACGCCGGCACACCCTGGGAGCTGGGTCTCGCCGAGACGCAGCAGACGCTGCTGCTGAACGACCTGCGTGACCGCATCGTGGTGCAGGTGGACGGGCAGTTGAAGACCGGCCGGGATGTGATCATCGCCGCGCTGCTCGGTGCCGAGGAGTTCGGCTTCGCCACGGCGCCGCTGGTGGTCATGGGCTGTGTGATGATGCGTGTCTGCCACCTGGACACCTGCCCGGTGGGCATCGCCACCCAGAACCCCGACCTGCGCGAGAAGTTCGCGGGGCGGGCCGAGTTCGTCGTGAATTTCATGGAGTTCGTGGCCGAAGAGGTCCGCGAGACGCTGGCGGAGTTGGGCTTCCGCAAGCTGACCGAGGCGGTGGGCCGGGCCGACCTGCTGGACGTGACCGGCGCGGTGAACCACTGGAAGGCCGAGGGGCTGGATCTGAGTCCCATGTTCCACATGCCGGAGGTGGCCCCGGGCAGTCACCGGTACTGCGTGAACGAGCAGGATCACGGCCTGGACCGGGCGCTGGACAACGAGTTGATCCGGCTCGCCGCCCCGGCGCTGACCGGGCGCGAGCCGGTGCGCATCGACCTGCCGATCAGCAACGTGAACCGCACCGTCGGCACCATGCTGGGCTCGGAGATCACCCGTCGCTGGGGCGCGGACGGCCTGCCCGATGGCACGATCGACGTGCGCTTCGAGGGCTCGGCGGGCAACAGTTTCGGTGCCTTCGTGCCGCGGGGTGTCACGCTGCGGCTCTTCGGCGACGCCAACGACTACCTCGGCAAGGGCCTCTCCGGGGGACGCATCGTCGCCCGACCGCACCGCGCGGCGCGCTTCGTGGCCGAGGAGAACGTGCTGGCCGGCAACGTGATCCTCTACGGTGCCACCGGCGGCGAGGTCTTCCTGCGCGGCGTGGTGGGGGAGCGCTTCTGCGTGCGCAACTCGGGTGCGATCGCCGTGGCCGAGGGGGTCGGCGATCACGGCTGCGAGTACATGACCGGCGGCCGGGCGGTCATCCTGGGCCCCACCGGTCGCAATTTCGGCGCCGGCATGTCCGGCGGGATCGCCTACGTCTACGACCCCGACGGCACCTTCCCGCTCCGTGTGAACCGGGAGATGGTGGACCTCGACCCGATGGACGACGAGGATCGCGCCTGGCTCACCGAACGTCTGCGCCTGCACCACGACGAGACCGAGTCGGAGCGCGCCGGGCGGATGCTCGCCGACCTGGACGTCGAACTGGGGATGTTCGTGAAGGTCATGCCGAAGGACTACAAGCGGGTGCTGGCAGCCACCGAGCGCGCCGCGCGGACCGGCAGCGACGCGCAGTCGGCCGTCATGGCCGCGGCGCACGACTGAGGATGCCGACGGAGGCCCGACGTGGGTGACCGCACCGGCTTCATGAAGCACGACCGCGCCGTGCCCGAGCGGCGCCCCGTGCCGGTCCGGCTGCGGGACTGGCGCGAGGTGTACAAGCCCTTCGGCATCGAGGCGGTCCGCACGCAGGCCTCGCGCTGCATGGACTGCGGCATCCCGTTCTGCAACAGCG
>JAPPKQ010000455.1 GCA_028819945.1 bacterium
TGGAGCAAGGCGTGAACCGCCCGACCAAGCGCCGTGCCGTAGCGGCCCCTGCGCCACGCCGGCTCGTCGCCGTCCGCTCCGTCCTTGTCGAGGCCGGGGTCGGGTCGGCCTGACTCGCCCGTCGGTCCCGGCCCGCCGTGCCGAGTCTGTGCCCCACCGTTTCCGGACAGGGCCGTCACGCCGCTGGCGGCCACCACAGGGCTGCGCGCCGCGCGGGCCCACAGAGCGTCGCGTTCGCGCTCCCAGTCGGCGCGGGCCAACAACTCAACCTCTGGGGGACCGCCGTCACCGTCGCGCGCTGAGCCCGCGTTGCCAAGGGCCCCGGGAGAGTCCGCGGCGGCGCCGTCCGGGTCGCGCAGGCGGCCGAAGCCGTACGGCGCCACGCCCTGAGGCAGCGTCTCCACGGGGCGGCCCGCGCTCCACTCGGAGGCCTCGAGGACTTCTGACAGGCGCAGGGCGGACGACGCCGGCGCCGCCGTCGCCTCGCCGCCCTCGGAGCGCCCCGACGCAACGGTGAGTGGATGGGGCGCGACGGCATCGCGACTGTCCTGGGGATCGGCTATCTCGGCGACGGTCTGGGCCAACAGCTCGGCGAGAGTCATCTTCTCCAGCGCCGAGGCCACAGCCAGATTCTCCCAATCGCCTGGCTTGCGGCCGGTGCGGTACAGCGAGACCGCGAGGTAGTCCTCGGCTCGGGTGCAGGCCACGTACAGCTTGCGGATGTCTTCGTGGAACTGGTGACCCTTCTCGAGGTCGGTCACGAAGTCGCTGCCGAACGACTGGACGCGCCCCCCGAGTTTGCCGACGGCGCCTCCGCCGTGCGGGAAGGCCAGTTCGGAGGATCGGGTGCCTCGGCGGGGCGCGGTGGTGCCGGAGAAGCCCGCCACGACCACGAACGGGAACTCCAAGCCCTTGGCGGCGTGGACTGTCATGACCCGCACGGCGTCGTCGTCGGTCTCAGCCACGAGTGCCTCAACGACCCGCGCGCCCTCACCGCGCTGCATCTCGACCCAGCTGAGGTATGCCCGAAGCGTTCCGCCCACCGAATCGGAGAAGGCGCGCGCCTGATCGGCGGCACGGCGCAGACGGCGCCAGGTGTCCCGGTGTCGGCTCTCGGCGAACGCCAGTTCCATCAGCCTGCGCTCCTCGATGACGCGGTCCACGATCTCTCCTGGGCTGCGCCATAGCCGCTCGGCGTGCAGTTCTCGCATCCAGTCCAGGGCGCGTGAGACGGGATGTTCGGGTTGGGGGCTCAGGTAGTCCCACGCCCGGTGCGATCTGTCACAGAGCCGTCGGTAGCGATACAGGTCGTCATCGCCGAAGCCGAACGCGGCGGAGCGGAGCGCCGTCACGACCGCCAGATGGTCCGACGGGTCGTCCACCGCCCGAAGGGTGGCCAGAAGGTCGCGCTCGGGGCGCGTGGCGTAGACGAGGCTGGAGGACTCGACCCGGTAGGGTAGGCCCGCCGCGTCGAAGGCCGCGACGAGCGGAGCAAGCACGGTGCGAGCCGGGATGAGGACACACACGTCGCTGCGCCGCAGGGGCCGCGCGTCCCCGCGGCTGCGTACCCGCCAGCGCTCGGCCACGGCCCGGTCGATGAGCGCGGCCACGGCGGCGAACTCGACCTCGCGCAGTGACTCGGCGGGAATGCCGCGCGCTTCGCCCGAGCCCAAGGCCTCGGCGCCCAGCAGCAGAACAGGGGCGAATGCGGCGCCATCCGCCGTCACCCTCGCGGCCTCCAGCGGCACGTAGCCGGGTTGGGATCCCTCGACAGGCGCCACGAGGCGACCGAAGACGGCGTTGACCCAGCCCAGGATCGCCGCAGAAGAGCGCCAGTTGCGGCTGAGGGTCTCCTGAGCCTCCGGGCCCGCCCAGTCCGCCACCTGCAGGTACAGCCCGATGTCGGCCCGGCGGAACCGGTACAGCGACTGCTTCGGGTCGCCCACGAAGAACAGCGAACCTCCGCGGCTGTGGAGATTCGGCCAGGAGGACGGCCCCGCAGCGCCGGGAGGATCATCGCAGGCGATGAGCAGGGCCAACTCCACTTGAATGGGGTCGGTGTCCTGGAACTCGTCGATCAGCAACCGCTGGTAGCGCGCCGCCAGCGCCCGCCGCACCGCTGGACCCCTATCGGGGTGACGCAGCAGATCCCGGGCCTGCACCAGCAGGTCGTGGAACACGAGCCGTCCACTGCGGCGGCGGCGCTCCGCCTCGGCTCTCACGAATCCCGCCAGCCGGGCCAGAAGCCGGGCCGCGCAGGACTGTCCGGCGACGTCGAGGCGGCCGCCGGCCGCGGCCCGCAGTTCCCTCAGCCGCTCACGCACACCCTCCTTGTCGAAGCCGGCCATCCAGTTGGCCTTGCGGCCCCGAGGCATCGGGCCGTCGGCCAGCTCCGCCAGGATCGCGACCGCCTCCAACTCTCCGGCCGCTTCGAGGCGATCAGCCAGGCTGAACAGACCCTCGAGGGCGTCGCGAAGCGAGTCGGACTCTTCGGGCGCCGCCGCGGCTGCCGTGCGCGGCGCGAGAATGCACCAGCGACTCTCGGCGGCGAGTTCGCGCATCTCCGGGATCAGGTCCGCGAACCCGAGTGGCGGCACCTCGGGCACCTCGTCGAGTTCTGGGATGCGATCCACCGCGAGGTCCCAGTTGTCGCCCATGCGCCTCGCCGCCGATCGCAGGTTCGCCATCCGCATGCCGAGGGCGTCGCCCAGCACCAGCGCCCGCTCCATGGGCGGCTCGGCCAGCACCCCTTCGACGAACCGGTCCCAGTTCTCGGCGAACTCCATGTCCGCGCCGATCTCGTCGAGCGGCTCCAGCCTGGGCGGCAGCCCGGCCTCGGTGGTGTGCTCACGCAGGATCCGCTGCGCGAACGAGTGCAGCGTGCAGACCGCGGCCCCGTCGAGGTCGTCGAGCGCGCCCCGCAGGAGCTCTGCTTCGCCCCCAGCGGCGCCGCGGCTCGCCTCGGTCAGGTCGCGCCGGAGACGCTCGCGCAGCTCCGCGGCAGCCTTGTCGGTGAAGGTGATGGCAGCGATTTCAGACAGCGCTACGCCACTGCGAACCAGCCCCATGAGCCTCGAAACCAGCGCTGTCGTCTTGCCGGTCCCCGCTCCGGCCTCGAGGAACAGGTCGCGGTCTAGGTCCTCGGTGGCGGCTCGCCGGGCGCGGGCGTCTGCGCCGTCGCTCTCCGGCCGGCTCACGACTGATCCTCCGAGCCCTGCTTCGGCGCAGCGCCCGCCGGAGGTCCGTAGACGAGGCCCACCTGCTCTTCGACGCCCAGCAGCTCCCGAGCCCCCACTCGCAGCCATACCAGCAGTTCGGGGCTACGAGCCTTGCGCAGGAGCTGCCCTCTCATCTCGGCGGCCCCGCTGGAGTCGACGCCGCAGTAGTCGCAGTGCGACGGGTGCCCGCGCGGGCGCGGGTAGGCGGGGAAGACTCCGCCGGCGATCCCGTCGCAGATGCTCGTCAGCGTCCAGCGCGTCTCGGCTTCGACAGCTTCGTCCAGCGCCAGCGGCATCCATCGGAATCCCTCGACGGTGCTGACGAACCAGTAGCCGGCGGTCACTCCGGCACCGGCGGCGGCAATCCGCCGGGCAGCGGCCGCGTACAGCGGGAGCTGCAACCGCGGCAGAGCTTCGCGCTTGAGCATCCCCGGCCGTCCGGCCCCGGCGTAGATCTGCCACGGCGCCTCTCCCAGCCGCTTGTAGGCGTCCCTGCGGCCGGTCTTGTAGTCGACCACGATCAGGTCTCCGCCGACGGTGACGTCGATGCGGTCGATGGCGCCGCGCAGACGAATGGCGCGTCCGTCCCGCAGCGGGAACTCGACGGGCTCAAGCGCCTCCTCGCCCCGGCGCACCATGCCGAAGCTCTTCTCTGTCGCCCACGGCACGCAGCCCTGGGCGCTCCGCCACCGCTGCTCCACATCGAGGAAAGCCAGCATCTCCCGGTGGATCCTGGCGCGCTCGGGTTCCCAGAAGATGCGCTGACCGACCCTCCCCTGCCCCTCGCGTTCGACGAATGCCTCGGCGGCGATCTGACTGAGACGCAGCCGCTCGGCGTCGCTCCAGCGCGACTCCGAGTTCGGCGCGCCCGCTGCCAGAACCTCGCTGAGAAACCGGTCCAGGATGGTGTGGATGAGATCGCCGCGCTCCAGCGCAGAGATCCGCAGCTCCCGCTCGGGCTGATCGGCGGGCTCGACGCCGAGCAGGTAGCGCATGAAGTAAGCGTGCGGACAACTCGGCCACATCTCCAGCTGCGTGGCCGAGACGACTCGCCTGCCAGCGCCCGGGTCGACGATGTCGCATCCGGCGAGGTTCCCGTCGAAGCGCGTGAACTCGCTGCTGCGGCGCGCTGCCAGCAGCGTCACACCCGCGGCCAACGGCGCGCCGTCGGCGGCCAGCGGATGCTCGTCCAACGAACCTCCGCCGCCCTGGTGGTCCAGCAGCAGCCGGAGATCGTACTCCTGGCGCGTCGCCGGAAATCCGCACGCTCGGAGGGCAGCGGTGGACGACGCCACGTCCCAGAAGGCAGCGTCCGGCAGCGCCTCCAGAGCCCCGGGCGCCGACGGTGCCCCCGGTTCGCCCGCACCGCCGCCCCGGTGTCCTTGCGCCTGCGCCAGCGCGAGCAGCCAGCGCGACGGCAACCGGTCGGCTGTGCGGCGCAGGTCGCCGCGCGGGTAGAGGAGGGTGCGCCCGGCGGACGCCCCGGCCAGGGCGGCCAGCAGGAGGCGGTGATCGTCGGCTAGCCGGTTCTGCGGCACCGGGAGTGCCTCGGGCACCGCGGCGCGCTCGGTCTCGCCCAGCAGCGTGTCCTCGACCGCTTGGCCGGGGAAGACACCCTCCGCCATCCCGAGCACCCAGACGCGCTCGAGGTCCTCGCCGAGCGCGACTCTGAGCGGCCCGATCAGCAGACCATGACCCGTGCGACCGTGCCGCCCCCTGCCCGTCGCCAGTTCGGCCTCCAAGGCGCGCCGGAACCGCGCCGGATCGGGCCCAGGGTCGAGGTGATCCAAGCCACCGAGTCGATCGAGGCACGCCTCGACGCGTTCCGCTGCGGCGCGCTCGTGCGGCGGCCAGTTGCTCTCCCGCCACTCGGCGCCGCCCACGAGGTCTCGCACCGACCGCTTCGCCCATTGGGCCAGCAGCCGCCACGTCGCCGCGGCGTTCGCCGCCTCGGCACTCGCCACAACGTCGCCCATGAAGCGGCGCAACCTGTCGGCGGTGAGTACATCGCGCTCAATGTGCGCCCGCCGCCAGTCGCCGTCCTCGCCTAGCCGGTCCATCTCCGAGCGCCGGTTGTCGCAGTAGGCCTCGAGTCTCCGATCCCACTCCTCGGCGCCGTCGATCACCCCGGCGCGGCGGCTGATCCGCTCCCAGGCCGCCACGGGCACCGGCCGCCAACGCCCCTCGCCGCCTTCCTCCAACGCCGCGCGGATCGGCGCCGCCGCCAGCCACGCCATGACGTCGGCGCGGCTGTATCGGCGCGCGGGCATCCCGAGCAGTCCCAACAGGAAGCGTCCGAGCACGCTCTCGGTCAGCGGGCGCGGCGACTCACCGTTGAAAGGCAACTCGGCGGCCTGCAGCTGGTCGGTCAGCAGGCGGGCATAAGGGTCCCTGCGCCCGTACAGCACGGCCATGCGCTCCAGAGGCACTCCGCTGCGCATCGCCTCCACCACTCCCCGCAGCGCCGTTCGAACCTCTTCGTCGGCGTCGGTCACGGCGATGACGCGGGTCGGCGCCGGCACCGGCGCCGCCGGAGGTCGCCAAGCCTCGGCACCGGCGAGGCGGCGCACCGCAGCGGCAACCGGAGCGTCGGCGGCCTCGTCGCCGCAGGCGGCGGCCACGACCGTGAATCCCCCGGACGCGGTGCTCAACACGGCCAGCAGATCGAGCGCGGGCGCTCCCAGCCGCTGCGGCAGGTACAGCAAAACCCGGCCCAACCCGGCGACGTCGGCGGCGCATCGCAAGTCGCCATGCGTCGCCGGCTCGGCAGCCGAGGCTGTCTCCCCGTGCCCCAGCACGTCGCGGGGGTCCCCAGGACGCTCCCCGGTCGTGCTGAAAGTCCCCGAGCCGCCCCAGTCGCGCCCCGGCCCGTCGCGGGGGTCCGCGGGCCTGCCGGGCTCGGCGGCCGCGGCGTGGTTCCCGCCGCCGAGCAGCCGTTTCGCCTCCTCCAGCAGATCGCGCTCGTCGTGGAAGCCGCCGGACTCCAACCGCCGCTGAACCTGCCGGCTGACCGCCACCACATCGGCGGCCCGTGCCGAGGACTTCGCCAGCGCGGCCAGTTGACGGCCGTCGAGATCGCGAAGTACCCGATGCGCATCGAGGAGCGCTCGTTCGGTGGCGCGGTGGTCGCGCACCTCCCCGAACATCCCCGCGGCGGGCGTCTGCAACACCTGCCGCACGACGGCCGCCTGGACTGCCGCCGAGGCGGGCCGCCGCCCGTGCGCCGCCAGGGCCTCCCCGGCGAGCCGTTCCGCCAGTTCGCGCAGCGTCACGCAGTCCACCCCGATGAGCCCCCGCCGGGCCAGCGCCCGCCGGGTCACGATGGCCAGCCGGTGCTCCCCCACCACCACCGTGACCGGGACCAGGAAATGCCCCGCCTCGGCCCGCGCGGCCTCCACCGCCTCGCACAGCGCCTCCAGGACCGGCGCACCGTACGGCGTCACTCGCACCGTCACAGTCACGCCCGCAACTGTAGAGATTCCCTGTGACAGCCTCCGCAGCCCTCGGTGTCAGCGGTCGAATTTCGCCCGCCATCGGTGGCCTCGTGTGCCCGCTGGAGGGCGCCAGCCGGGTTCCGTCAGCCAGCGCAGACCGCTAGTTCAGGACCTCGATTGGGCAGCGTGTTCCAGAGGCCCCGGCGAGCCGCCGGTCGGTGGTCAGCAGCGGTGCTTCGACCATCTCGGCGAGGGCCACGTAGGCGGCGTCGTAGGGCGTCAGTTTGTCGCGCAGTTCCCAGCAGCGCTCCAGCAGCGGAGCATGAGCCACGCGGGTGATGTCCAACTCGGCAAGATGCCGGACGCTCACGGCGGCCAGCGACGGCGGGAAGTCACGGCGCAGGACCAGCCACCTGAGAACCGACACGACCTCGAGGTCGACCAGCTGGGGTGCCAGCATCTGCTCGTTGCCGACGCGGAGCGCAACGTCGCGCGCCGCCACCTCCGCGCCCGCCACGAGCGTGAACACGACGCAGGCGTCGACGACGATCAACGCGAGTCGCGATCGGCCCGGATCAGCGCGACGATCTCTTCGGAGTCGACATCGCGGTGCGCCGGGTGGTGCAGCGAATCGATACGCCGCCGGGCCAGGAGTTCGACGATCGTCGTCCGCCGCGCCTCGCGTGCGAGCAGGTCGAGCATGAACCGCTGCAGCGACTGGCCCGCATCGGCCGCCCGAGTGCGCAGGACCCGATGGACATCCTCGGGCACGTCCTTCACCTGAATCGTGGGCACGACCAGAGTATAGCGCCAAATTGGCGCCAATGGCGCTATTTAAGCGCTACAACCGACTGCTCACGGACCGGCAACCTCCTGCGACGGGCGTTCCCGCGTGTAGAGCACCCGGATCGCTCGCTCGATAACCGTGCGCTTGCCGGTACGCGGCACTCGCGATCTGCTCGATGGCGGGTTCCGGGCGTAGATCGGCTCGGCGCAGCCGCCGCTCGGCGAGGTTCAGGTAGGACTCCTCGACGTCGTAGCCGACCGAGTCACGTCCCGCCTGAGCCGCCGCCAGGCACGTCGTGCCCGAGCCGACGAACGGGTCGAGCACAGTGTCGCCCACGAAGGAGAACATCCGGATCAGGCGATTGGGCAATTCGAGCGGGAATGGCGCCGGATGCCCGGGCGAAGAGGCGCCGCCGAAATCGTCCCAAACGGCCCGGTACCAGGCGTGATAGTCCTCCTTGGCGATGCGCGACAGCTCGCGCTGGCGCATCGTGGGCTTGCGGTAGGCGCCAGGCTTGCGCAGCAGCAGGATGTACTCGATCTCGCTCTTGATGATGCCGTTGGGCTCGTAGGGCTTGCCGAGGAAGTAGGTGTCGCCGGCGATCTCGGTGGTGAGGTTCGTGCGCTTGTGCCAGAAGATCGGCGTCAACGCGTCGAACCCGCACTCCTGCGCGTGGATGAGGATGTTGGCGTGCAGTGGCAGCACGCGGTGCCGCCCGTGACGGCGGCGCGACAGGGTCACGTCGCCCACGTTGACGCAGAGACGCCCGCCGGGCACGAGGACCCGGAAGCACTCATCCCAAGCGCGGGCCAACTCCTTGCCGAACAGCTCGAAGTCGAGGACGTCTCCCAACTGGTCGGGATGGTCGGGGTACTTCTTCAGGGTCCAGTACGGCGGGGACGTGACGACCAGCGCCACCGAGTCGTCGGTGACCCCGGACATCCGGCGCGCGTCGCCGAGAACCAGCCGATGCTTCGTCCCCGACTTCTCGTCTTCCTGTTCCACGTCGTTCACGAGTTGCAACTGCTCCATGCCGCCTCACTACACGCTTGTAACTTAGCCTGCGGGTCCCGACGGAAGCAGAATGCCGGGGAGGTGTGACACCAGGTGCGACCGGCCCCATCCGAGAGATCTCGATGCCCGCCCTTGCGCTGGCGCGTCCGTCGCGCGACTGCGGATCTCAACCGATGGCCCGCCGCGACTTCCCGGAGGTCCGGGGCCAGCGCGGCGTCGGCGGCCAGCCGCGCGACTACGGATCTCGACCGATGACCCGCCGCGACGCTGATGCCGTGATCATCGGCGCCGGGGTGATCGGCGCCGGGGTCGCCTATGAACTCTCGCGTCGCGGGCTGGCGACGGTGAGCGTGGAGCGGTTGCCGGGCGCCGGCCAGGGATCCACCAGCTCCTCCAGCGCCGTCGTTCGGTTCAACTACTCCACCCGGGCGGGGGTGGCCATGGCGGTCGAGGGTTTGGGCTACTGGTTGCGGTGGCGGGAGCACGTGGCCGCGCCGACCGGGGCGCCGGTACCGGAGTTCGTGCAGTGCGGGATGCTGGTGTTCAAGGTCCCGGGCGCCAACCACGAGCGGGCGGCCGAGCACTTCGAGGCGCTCGGGATGCCGTACCAGGACCTGGACCGGCGCGAACTGGAACGGCGGTTCCCGTGCCTCGACGCCCGCCGGTTCGGCCCGCCCACCCGGATGGACGACGAGCGCTTCTGGGCGGAGCCGACCGGTCACATCGAGGGCGCCATCTGGATGCCCGAGGGGGGCTACGTGACCGATCCGATGCTGGCAGCGAGGAACCTCGCAGACGCCGCTGCGGCGCTCGGCGGGGCGTTCCTCTACGGGCGGACCGTCCTCGGCGTGCTGCGGGAGGGCGATCGGGTGGCGGGCGTGGCGCTCGACGACGGCACGGAGTTGCGCGCCCCCGTGGTCGTGAACGTGGCGGGTCCGCACTCGTCCCACATCAACCGCATGGCGGGCCTGGAGGGCGCCGCTGTGATCTCCACCCGCCCGATGCGCCGCGAGGTCTACGTGGTTCCCGGGCCCGAGGGGCTGGACTTCGACGACGCCGGCTGCGTCATGGGAGACCTCGACTGCGGGTTCTACCTGCGGCCCGAGCGTCCGAACAACATCCTGATCGGCAGCGTCGAGGCGGCCTGTGACGAACTCGGCTGGGTTGCGGAGCCCGATGCCGCCTCGCTGACCCTCACCCGCAGCGAGTTCGAGACCCACGTGCTGCGGGGTGCCCGGCGCATCAGGGAACTCCGCCTACCGCACGAGCAGCGGGGCGTCGTCGGCGTCTACGACGTCACCGAGGACTGGCTGCCGATCTACGACCGCACCGACCTGGCCGGCTTCTACGTGGCCATCGGCACCAGCGGCAACCAGTTCAAGAACGCCGCCATCGCCGCCCACTGCATGGCCGAGCTGATCCTCGATGTGGAGGCCGGCCGGGACCACGACGCCGACCCCCTGGTGGTGCAGGGCCCCCACCTGGGGCTCCCCATCGACCTGGGCACCTTCAGCCGCAACCGCCCCCTCGACGCCGACGCCCCCGTCAACGTCCTGGGCTAGAGACCGTCGACGGAAACCGGCGACCGGCCCCGACCACCCTGACAGCGACGGGAAGCCACTCGCCGCCGGCGATGTCAGCCCGCGGCGGATCGTCCGGCACACTCCTGGCATCGAGCCCTCAATGGCCGCATAAGTGCCGCTCAGCGCGGCCCCGCGACACTTGATGACGATGTTCCCAAGACTCAGAATCGATACATCAGAGCTGTCGATATTGATACAGCAGAATTGTCGAAATCGATGCATTCGAGTCGTCGGAAACGATACACTGAGCTCAGCGAGGACGAACGGATGCTGCTGACGCCGGACGGATACCTACCACGGACTGCTGAAGGCGAGATCGAGGCCTGCCTGCAGGCCACTCCGGCGGTTCTCATCGAAGGCCCCCGCGGCTGCGGCAAGACCTGGCTCGGTCGCCGTTTCGCCCGCTCGCAAGCCCGACTCGACGATCCCGACACACGGCAGGTCTCCGAGATCGATCCCCGCGGAGTCCTCGAAGGCGCGACGCCGCGCCTTCTCGACGAGTGGCAGTCGGCGCCGCACCTCTGGAACACCATGCGACACGTGTGCGACGAACGCGGGCGGATGGGGCAGTTCCTGCTCACCGGATCGGCCCGCCCGCCCGACGAGGAGACCCGCCATTCCGGCGCCGGCCGCGTCAGCCGCGTTCGTCTGCGGCCGATGTCGCTGCACGAATCCGGCGACTCAACCAGTCGGGTATCAGTGGCGGCGCTGCTCGACGGCGCCGAGGTGGGGTTCGCGCGTTCTGGACACGATCTCGACGACATCGTGACGCTCGCCTCCCGGGGCGGCTGGCCACCGGTCGTCGGCCTCGCCCCGGACGCGGCGCAACGCTACATGCGGAGCTATCTCACAGAGATCGTGCGCACCGACGTGCCGCGACTCGACGGCAGGCGGCGCGACCC